>NZ_JBFUMO010000012.1:0-29410 GCF_054049355.1 Roseateles sp. P5_E11
CGATGGACTTCGTTGCCGCGCTGAGGACGTAGTCCGGCGGGGTGAAATCAACCACCTGCGCATGCTTCAACACATTGAACAGCTGKCTCGCATCGTCGGCAGCGGCCCATTGGGTGCCATCCGAACCGGCCCCGCCGGGCTGGCTGGCGATGACCAGGCACTCACCCGCGGCCACCAGCGTCAGCTTGTCACCAGCGACCGTGCAGGTGGTGGGTGTGCCGGTTCGGAAGCTGACCGGCAGCCCGGATGTGGCCGTGGCTGACAAAGTCGTCGGGGGATTCAGCAGCGTGCCGCCTATGGCGCCACCCGGATATTTGAGAGTTATGACCTGGTAGCGGCCCTCTGAGCCGCCACCGCCACCGCCACCGCCACCGCCACCGCAGGAGGCCAGAAAAGCGCAAGCCGCAATAACGGTCAACTTCCGGGCCTGCGGAACCATCTTTTTCGTCACTTTATGTCTCCTGTTCTGAAATAACTGGGCACCCGGCTGCAGAACTTGCTCTGCAGCGACGCTGCTCCTTGAGATCGGCTCGCCCCGCCTCACTGACGGCGACTTGGTTCGGTCGTTGCACCAACTATTGGCCGGTGAGAGAAAGCCGCCCGTTGCGTCTTTGTCACCCTGTTCCAAGGCTGGCGAGCGCACCATGAACCGCGCCGTCTGTCAGAAATGCTTTCCGATGCCTGCGCCAAGCGTACAACTGGTAAGACCAAAGAGACATAGGGCAAACTCCCGGACAGACCAAAACTGTTTTTTTTTGGAGACTCTTTGTGCGAAATCGTCCACTTCAGCGGATCGTCATCGTCGGCGGCGGCAGCGCCGGCTGGATCACCGCCGCCCCGCTGGCGCGGATGCTGTGCCGGCCTGACCAACCGGATCAGCATTGCGAGGTGACGCTGGTGGAGTCGGCGGACATCGGCACTGTGGGGGTCGGCGAAGCGACGTTGCCAACCATCCAGTTCTACAACCAGCTTCTGGGAATCGACGAGGCAGACTTCGTCCGCCGTACGCGCGCCACCTTCAAGCTCGGCATCGAGTTCCAGGACTGGGGCCGGATCGGCCATCGCTTCTTCCACGGCTTCGGCGGGTTCGGCCCGGCCATCCACAGCCGGCCGTTATGGGCCTACTGGCTGCGCCTGCAGGCCCTGGGAGACAAACTCCCCTCCTACGAAGAATGGTCGACCGCGACGGTGATGGCCCGGCAAATGCGCTTCGTGCCACCGGCAGCCGGCGAGTCGTCGCCTTCCAATGCCTTCGACTACGCCTTTCACTTCGATGCATCGCTGTACGGCGCCTACCTGCGCGAGTACGCCCTCAAGCATGGCGCAAAGCGCGTCGAGGGCACCATCACGCACGTCGAGACGCGGCCCGAAGATGGTTTCGTGGCGGCACTGCACCTGAGCGACGGGCGCCGCGTGGAGGGCGATCTCTTCATCGACTGCTCGGGCTTTCGCGCCCTGTTGATCGACGGGGCGATGAAGTCGCCCTACGAAGACTGGAGCCGCTGGCTGCCCTGCGACCGCGCACTGGCCGTGCCTTGCGAGCGCGCGGGCCCGATGACGCCCTACACGCGGTCGACCGCTCGCACGGCAGGCTGGCAGTGGCGCATCCCGCTGCAGCACCGCACGGGCAACGGGCTGGTCTATTGCAGCGGCTACCTGAGCGACGACGAGGCGCAGCGCACGCTGCTGGACCACCTGGACGGCAAGGCCCTTGACGAGCCTCGGCAGCAGCGCTTCGTCACCGGGCGACGCAAGCAGGGCTGGGTCAAGAACGTGGTGGCCATCGGCCTGTCGTCAGGGTTCCTGGAACCGCTGGAATCGACCAGCCTGCACCTCATCATGGACGCCGTCAGCCGCCTGACGGCCATGCTGCCTGACCAGTCATTCCAGCCGGCGCTGGCGGACGAGTTCAACCGGCAAATGGCCTACCGCTACGAGTCCGTGCGCGACTTCATCATCCTTCACTACAAGCTGGGCGAGCGGCGCGACAGCGAGTTCTGGCGCTATTGCGCCGACATGCCCATTCCCGACGATCTCGCGCACCAGATCGCCCTGTTCCGCAAGACCGGCCGTGTCGCCGTGATCGAGCCGGAAGGCTTTGCCGAGCCGTCGTGGGCGTCGATCCTGCTGGGCCTGGGCGTCTACCCTGAGAGGTACGACCCCTATATCGACCTGGTGGACCCGCAGCTGATCCGCCGGCACCTTCATTCGGTGCACAGCTCGATCTCGCGCACGGTGGCATCCATGCCGTCGCACACGGACTTCCTGGACAGGATCTCCGCCCCGCCGAAGGCCTGACGCGCGCGGCGCCCTCGACGAGGGCGGCCCCGGCCCCCGCGTCCAAGTCGCCCGTCGCCGCGCAGGCTGCCTCGTCAGTCTCAGCGCTGGCTTGTCGCATCATCTCGGCCGCGCCGGCACGGGTTGAACACACTGCGGTCGTCCCTCCCAACTGAAAGGAAGAACCGATGGACTACCGAGCCCTTTTGACCATTCCGCTGGTGGCCTTGGCGCTGACCGCCAGCGGCGCCGAGAAGCTGCGCCAGCCCGACGGTTGGATGGCGGGTGCCACCTATCGGTGGCCCGACGGCAACACGCATGAAGCCGGCATCGCCCCCGAGACCGAAGCCAGCGGCCAGCGCGCGCTGACAGTCAAGTCCATTGGCAAAGGATCCAGCAGCGACATCGGCAGCATCGGTCAGTTCGTCCTCGGCTACACCGGGCAGCGTGTGCGCTTCACCGGCCAGGTCAAGACCGCCGGCCTGGATGGATGGGGCGGTCTGGTCGTGGCCGCCGGCTTCAAACTTCTCTACGGCGCACACCTCGACCCGGACTTCGACAAGACGCCGCCACTGGGCGCAGCCGGTTGCCCGGACTGGTGCGAGGTCAGTGTGGTGGCCGACATCCCCGCCGACGGCCCCGGCGCGGTCAGTGTTGGCCTGGCCTTGGCCGGCAGCGGCCAGGTCTGGGCAAGGAGCCTGCGGCTGGAGGTGGTGGGCCGCGATGTGCCGTTGAGCACGCAGCGCTTTGGCGTCGAGGCGGCCATCGCCGCACGGGAGCTGCACCAGAACGTGCAGCAGATGCTGAGGGCGTGGCCGCAAGACCGGCCACCCATGCTTCCCCAGAACCTGTCCCTGCAATAAATCCGACAACGTCGTCAAGGACCAACGCCATGAACTTCCGCATCCTCCTGCTCGCGCCGCTGGCCGCCGTCGTGCTCAGCGCTTACGCCGCCAGCCCGCACGTGCCACAGGGTTGGTACGCCTTCCAGGTGTCCTATCCCACTGACCCCAAGACGTCCGCGCTGAACGGCTATGAAGTGGGCATCGATCCCGCCGCTGGCGGCGTGCCGACCCTGACGATCCGCTCGGTCTACCCGAAAACACTGGGACCCATCAGCGCCGGCTCCGCTCATCAATCGGTGCTGGGCTATGCCGGCAAGCGGGTCCGCTTCAGCGGCGAGCTGAGAGCCGAGGCCGTCCGCGGCTGGGCCGGCCTCTACCTCGGCGAGGGCTTCGGCGACTTGAGCGGCGTCACGACTGCCGGCAGCGGTGGGGAAAAGCCGCTTCCCAGGGGCATCGCCGTACCGGCTGACGGCGGTTGGCACGACATGAGCGTCGTGCTGGACGTGCCCGCCGAAGCCACACACCTCGGCCTAGGTCTGGGCTTGGTGGGCGAAGGCCAGGTCTGGGCGCGTGGCCTGCGCTTCGAGGTTGTCGGCCCTGAAGTGGCGCCGACGACAACACCCATCGGCATCGACCTGGAGCGAGCGCGGCGCTTCCATGCGCAGGCATTGGCCGAAACGGCAAAGCAGCCACCGGCGCCGCTGAAAAATGCCACGCTGGACTGAGTCACTGCGCCGCGCCCTTCTCCCCGCCCTGCTGTTCTGGGCAGCCTGGGTCCTGCTGCGCTGGTACTGGCCCCATGCGCGCTGGCTGCCCCTGGCCGCTCAGCTCTGGCTGGCCTACAGCGCTGCCTGGTTCACGCTCAACTGGCGCTGGTGGCCCGTGGCGGTGCCGGCGGCCGCCGCCTTGGGCTCGGCGGTGGGGACGCTGCTGCTGCCCACCATCGAGCTGGCGCAATGGCAAAACCCGCTGGCGATGTGGCGGCCCTGGCTGCCGGCCTTCGGCTTCGCGCTGCTGATGCACCTGCCACTGCGCTGGTGGCGCTGGCGCGACGAGCAGGCGCTGGCGCTGCGGCTGATGCGTGCCGAGCAGACGGCGGCGATGGCCGAGCTGTCGCGCCAGGTCAGCCTGACCGAACTCAAGGCGCTGCAGGCCCAGGTCGAGCCGCACTTCCTTTTCAACGCGCTGGCCAGCCTGCAGCAGCTCATCCGCAGCCAGCCGGCCACGGCCGAGCGCTTTCTCGGTGAGCTGCACGACTACCTGCGCCTGGCCCTGCCCTCGCTGCGCGAACCCATGAGCACGCTGGAGCGCGAGTTCGAGCTGGCGAGCGCCTACCTCACGGTGATGGCCACGCGGCTGGGCGAGCGCCTGCGCTTTGGCCTGGAGGCGCAAGCCGGCTGCAACGAGCATCCGCTGCCGCCGCTGATGCTGCTGACGCTGGTGGAGAACGCGGTGCGCCACGGCATCGAGCCCAAGCCGCAAGGTGGCCGCATCGAACTCGATGCCCGACTCGAGGGCGAGCGCCTCGTGCTGGAGGTGCGCGACGATGGCGCCGGCCTGCAGGCCGCTGCGGCGGGGCCGGCCACGGGCCAGGGCCTGGGCCTGGCTAATGTGCGTGATCGCCTGGCCGGGCTGTACGGCGAGGCGGCGCGCTTGAGTGTTCAACAGCGATCCACCGGCGGCGTGTGCGCGCGCATCGAGTTGCCCTGGAACACCCCCGAGACCCGATGAAKCACCCCACCGCCCTCCTGATCGAAGACGAAGCCCTGCCACGCCAGCGCCTGCGCGAAGGCTTAGCCGAGCTGTGGCCACAGCTGCAAGTGCTGGCCGAGGCCGAGGACGGCGAACGCGGCCTGGCCCTGGTGCTGGAACTGCGGCCCGACATCGTCTTCGTCRACATCCGCCTGCCTGGGCTGGACGGCCTGCAACTGGCGCGGCGCATCAAGGGCCTGTGCCACATCGTCTTCGTCACCGCCTACGACGCACACGCGGTGACCGCCTTCGACCAGGGCGCGGTGGACTACCTGCTCAAGCCGCTGGCCACCGAGCGCCTGCGCGAGACGGTGCAGCGCCTGCAGCAGCGTCTGCAGTTGCCTCCGGCCGAACTCGCGCGCTGGTTGCAGCAGTGGGCGCCACCCTCCTTGCCATCCAGCGCCCCTGCCGTGCCCAGCGCGCCGCTGCGCTGGCTGCAGGCTTCACAGGGCGAACGCTTGCACCTTGTGATGGTGGCGGATGTGAGCCATTTCCGCAGCGACAACAAGTACACCTGCGCCTTCACCGCGGAAGGCGAATACCTGCTGCGCCTGTCCTTGCGCGAACTGCTGCAGCAACTCGACCCGGAGCAGTTCTGGCAGATTCACCGCGCCGTCGTCATCAACGTGGCCCACGTCGCTCGCGTGGATCGCAGCCTGGGCAGCATGGAAGTGCTGCTCAAGGACGGCAAGACAAGGTTGCCGGTGAGCCAGAGCTTCCAACCCCGGTTCAAGCCGATGTAGCGCGCAGTGTCGGCACACGCCGGCGGCCTCATTTGCTGGACGGAAACGCAAACGCCGCGTTTTCGCGCACGCCCGACGACGGCCAGCGCTGAGTGATCTGCTTGCGGCGCGTGTAAAAGCGCACCGCGTCCGGGCCGTAGGCGTTCAGGTCGCCGAACAGCGACCGCTTCCAGCCGCCGAAGGAGTGATACGCCACCGGCACCGGCAGCGGCACGTTGACACCGACCATGCCGACCTGGATGTGGTCAGTGAAGTGCCGCGCCGTCTCGCCGTCGCGCGTGAAGATGCAGGTGCCGTTGCCGTACTCATGCGCATCGATCATCGCCATCGCGGCCTGCAGGCTGTCCACGCGGACGATGCCAAGCACGGGGCCGAAGATCTCTTCCTCGTAGATGCGCATGCCGGGCGTCACGCGGTCGAACAGGCAGGGGCCGAGGAAATAGCCGGCTTCATGCCCGGCCACCGTCAGGCCGCGGCCGTCGACGATCAGCTCAGCCCCCTCTTCCACGCCCTGGTCCACATAGCCGCGCACCTTCTCCAGGTGCGCCTTCGTGACCAGCGGCCCCATGTCGCAGCCGGCCTCGCGGCCCGCGCCGATCTTCATGCGGGCCATCTCGGCGATGAGCTTCTCGCGCACGGCATCGGCCGTCGCATCGCCCACCGCGACGACCAGCGGGATGGCCATGCAGCGCTCGCCGCAGGAGCCGAAAGCCGCGCCCATCAGCGCCGTGACGGCGTTGTCGATGTCGGCGTCGGGCATGACGACGGCGTGGTTCTTCGCGCCGCCCAGCGCCTGCACGCGCTTGCCGTGCCTGGTGCCGGTGGCGTAGATGTATTCGGCAATCGGCGTCGAGCCGACAAAGCTGATGGCCTGCACGCGTGGGTCGGTCAGCAGCGTGTCCACGGCCTCCTTGTCGCCGTTGACGACGTTCAGCACGCCCGGCGGCAGGCCGGCGTCCTGGGCCAGCTGGGCGATGAACAGCGTGCTGCTCGGGTCGCGCTCGGACGGCTTCAGGATGAAGGTGTTGCCGCAGGCCACGGCCATGGGCCACATCCACAGCGGCACCATGGCCGGGAAATTGAACGGCGTGATGCCGGCGCAGACACCCAGCGACTGGAACTCCGACCAGGCGTCGATGCCCGGGCCGACGTTGCGACTGTGCTCACCCTTCAGCAGCTCGGGCGCATAGGTCGCGTACTCGACGTTCTCGATGCCGCGCTGCAGTTCGCCCAGGCTGTCGGCCAGCACCTTGCCGTGCTCGTCGGTGATGAGGCGGCAGATGGTGTCGGCATGCGCTTCGAGCAGCTCCTTGAAGCGGGTGAGCACGCGGGCGCGCTTGAGCGGCGGCGTGTTGCGCCAGGCGGGGAAGGCGGCTTGCGCGGCGGCTATTGCCGACTCGACGGTGGCACGGTCCGCCAGGCGGACCTGCGCGCCGACCTTGCCGGTGGCGGGGTTGAAGACGTCAGCCGAGCGGCTGCCGCCGTCGACCTGCTGGCCGTTTATGAGATGGGTGATCACGGGATGTTTGGGAGTAAAAGTTCAGAGAGTCGCGTCGAAGCAGTCGCCTAAAGCGGAGACCAGAGAGTCGATTTCCGCGGGCGTGCTGATGAAGGGCGGCGCCATCTGGATGGTGTCGCCACCGTAGCGCACGTAGAAGCCCTTGGCGTACATGGCCATCGCGATGTCGAAGGGGCGCTTGGCGGGCTCGCCGGGCAGCGGCGTGACGGTGATGCCGGCGGCCAGACCGAAGTTGCGGATGTCGGCCACATGCTTGGCGCCCTTCAGGCCATGCACGGCCGTCTCGAACATCGGCGCCAGCTCCTTCACGCGCTGCAGCGCGTGCTCACGCTCCAGCAGGTCCAGCGAGGCGAGGCCGGCCGCGCAGGCAACGGGGTGGGCCGAGTAGGTGTAGCCGTGCGGGAACTCCAGCATGTAGTCGGGCCCGCCCTGGGCCATGAAGGTGTCGTGGATCTCCTGCTTGGCGACGACCACGCCCAGCGGCTGCACGCCGTTGGTGATCTGCTTGGCGGCGGTCAGGATGTCGGGCGTCACGCCGAAGGCCTCGGCGCCCGTCCACGCGCCGGCGCGGCCGAAGCCGGTGATGACCTCGTCGAAGATCAGCAGGATGTTGTGCGCCGTGCAGATCTCGCGCAGCCGCTGCAAGTAGCCGACCGGCGGGATGACGACGCCGGCCGAACCCGAGAACGGCTCGACGATGACGGCGGCGATGTTGCTCGCGTCATGCAGCGCGATCAGTTGCAGCAGGTCGTCGGCCAGGGCCGCGCCCATCGCACCGTCCTGCGGCGGCATGCCCTTGAAGAAGCTGCCGTTGGCCGGCTGCGTGTGCGGCAGGTGGTCGGCCTCGATGCCTTGGCCGAAGGTCTTGCGGTTGCCCACCATGCCGCCGACCGAGATGCCGCCGAAGTTGACGCCGTGGTAGCCCTTGGCGCGGCCGATCAGCCGCGTCTTGCCGGCCTGGCCCTTGGCGCGCCAGTAGGCCCGCGCCATTTTCAGCGCCGTGTCGGCCGACTCCGAGCCCGAGCCGGTGAAGAACACGCGGTTCAGCCCCGCAGGCATCTTCTCGACGATCTTGTTGGCCAGCTCGAAGGACAGCGGGTGGCCGAACTGGAAGGCCGGCGAGTAGTCCAGCTCGCGCGCCTGGCGGCTGACGGCGTCGACGATCTCCGTTCGCCCGTGGCCCAGGCCTGTGCACCACAGGCCCGACAGGCCGTCGAAGATCTGCCGGCCGTCGTCGGTCCGATAGTAGGCGCCGGCGGCGCCGGTCAGGATGCGGGGGTTGGCCTTGAACTGCCGGTTGCCGGTGAAGGGCATCCAGTGGGCGTCCATCCATCCTGCGGGTCGGTCGGCGGTCTGAGTCATGGCTGCTCGTGCGAGTGGTTTGCGCCGCATCGTGCCCGGGCCAATGCTTGTAGACAATGACAACATCGCCATGTCTACTTGCCGCCAGATGAAACCAAACGACGCGCGTCTTCCCGGCCAGATTGCAGACGTCGACCTGCGCMTGCTCAGGGTCTTCAAAGCCGTCGTCGAATGCGGCGGCATGGCGGCGGCGGAGCTGGAGCTCAACGTCGGCATGCCGACCATCAGCCGGCAGATCAAGGACCTGGAGGAGCGCCTCGGCCTCGTGCTGTGCCGCCGCGGCCGCGCCGGGTTTGCGCTGACGGCCGAGGGCGCCGAGCTCTACGCGGCGGCGCTGCAACTGCTGTCCGCCACCACCGACTTCCGCGCCCGATTGGAAGAGATCCACCACCAGATCGGCGGCGAGCTGCACCTGGCGCTGTTCGAGAAGACCGTCAGCAACCCCGCCTGCCACATCGACCGCGCGCTGGCGCAGTTCAACGAGACGGCGCCGGGCGTGAAGCTGCACATCCATGTCGGCACCATCACGGACATCGAGCAGGGCGTACTGTCGGGTCAGTTCCAGGTCGGCGTCATCCCGGAGCATCGAAGGTCGGAGAGCCTGGCCTACCGGCCGCTGTTCGGCGAGCAGATGCACCTCTACGCCGGCAGCAGCCACCCCTGGTTCAAGGCCGACCACCGCTGGAGCTGGGCGGACCTGAGAGGCCAGCAACTGGCGGGCCTGGGCTACCACTCGCCCAACCTGGTGCTGACGCACCGACAAAAGCTGGAGCGTGCGGCCACGGCGTCCGACCAGGAAGGCGTCGCCACACTGATCCTGACCGGCTGCTTCGTTGGCTTCCTGCCCGACCACTACGCCCATCCCTTTGTCGACGCCGGCCGCCTGCGCGCCGTGTCCGTCGATGAGCTGAGGTATGACTGCAGCTTCGCCTGCATCTACCGCCACGACCCCGCGCCCACCCGGGCCGCGGCGACGCTCGTGCAGGCGCTCGAAGCAGCGCACGCCTGAGGAAGCGGCGACTACCATCCCGCTCCTGCCTTCACCGCCATCTTCAGCGGCCTCGCGCCCTCCATCTCGCATGAGCCACACGCCCGATTCCTCGCGATACGACCGCCAACCCTATCGCCGCAGCGGGCGCAGCGGTTTGCTGCTGCCGACCTTGTCGCTCGGCCTGTGGCACAACTTCGGCGACGTCGACCGTTACGACAACGCCCGCACGATGCTGCTGGGCGCCTTCGACCGCGGCATCACCCACTTCGACCTCGCCAACAACTACGGCCCGCCGCCGGGCTCGGCCGAGCTGACCATGGGCCGCGTGCTGCGCGAGGACCTGCAGGCCCACCGGGACGAGCTGATCATCTCGACCAAGGCCGGCTATCGCATGAACCCGGGCCCCTACGGTGAATGGGGCTCGCGCAAGTACATGCTCGCCAGCCTGGATGCGAGCCTGAAGCGGCTCGGCCTGCCCTATGTCGACATCTTCTATTCGCACCGCCCCGATCCCGACACCCCGCTGGAAGAAACGATGGGCGCGCTGGACCAGGCCGTGCGCAGCGGGCGGGCGCTGTACGTTGGCCTGTCCAACTACTCGGCCGCGCAGACCCGCGAAGCCAGCGCCATCCTGCGGCGGCTGGGCACGCCCTGCGTCATCCACCAGCCGCGCTACAGCATGCTGGACCGCCACGTCGAGGGCGGCCTGCTGGAGGTGCTGGCCGAAGAAGGCATCGGCTGCATCGCCTTCTCGCCACTGGCCCAGGGCCTGCTGACGGAGAAATACCTCTCGTCCATCCCTGCCGACTCACGCGCTGCCCTGGGCGGCTTCCTGAAGCCCACCGACATCACGCCGGGGCGGCTGGCGGCGTTGCGCGCGCTCAAGGCACTGGCGGATGCGCGTGGGCAGACGCTGGCTCAACTGGCCCTGACCTGGGTGCTGAGGCAGCCCGGCATGACGTCCATCCTGGTCGGCGCCAGCCGGCTGGGCCAGATCGACGACGCTCTCGGCATCGTCGCGGCGGCGCCGCTGACCGATGCCGAGCTCGCGGCGGTGGATGCCGCCCTGGCGCTCGAGAAGGCCGCCGGCTGAGGCAGCTCAGCCGCCGGGCGCCTCCAGGTTCTCGCGCAGCTTGGCCAGCAGCGCCAGCAACTGCTGGCACTCCGCCTCGTCCAGCCCGCTGACGGCCTGGGCCGACACGCGCTGAGCCTGCTTGCGCACCTGCTGCTGCAATGCCTTGCCCGCCGCACTGACCTGCAGGTGCACGCTGCGCCTGTCGGCCGCATCGGCGCTGGCTTCCAGCAGGCCACGCTCGCGCAAGCCCGCAATCAAACGCGCCACCTGGCCCTTGTCGCGCCCAGAGTGCTGCACCAGCTCGCTCTGCGTCGCGCCCGGGCGAGAGGCAAAGAAACCCAGTGTCTTGGCCTCCATGTGGCTCAGGTCATGCGCGGCGTCCTTCAGCGCCTGGAACTGCAGCGAGCGGAACCGGTGCATGACCGAGTGAACGCTCTCCACGACCTCTTCGGCGAGGTTGCCCTTATTGTTGACAATATCAACTTGTTTGCGCATGATGGATGACATTATCAACCAATGTTCCAGCCCATCATGTCCGACCCCACCACGGCGCCCGTGCGCCGCATCCAACGCGTTCGCCATGAGCTGCTGATGCGCGACCTCGAAGTCAGCCGCGTCGAGCAGCTCAGCCCACACTTCGTCTCGGTGACCCTGCACGGCGAGTCCCTGGCGAGCTTCCGGTCCGACTCCTTTGACGACCACGTGAAGCTCTTCTTCGGTGAAACGGATCGCCGCGACTACACGCCGCGATCGTTCGACCGCGAGCGCTGCG
This sequence comes from Roseateles sp. P5_E11, assembly GCF_054049355.1. NCBI lineage: Bacteria > Pseudomonadati > Pseudomonadota > Betaproteobacteria > Burkholderiales > Sphaerotilaceae > Roseateles > Roseateles sp. P5_E11. The sequence continues at coordinate 11,337 of NZ_JBFUMO010000012.1, forward strand.
AGCTGACGATCGAGTTCGCGCTGCACGGCGCCGGCGCCGCCTCCGACTGGGCCGGCCAGGCCGCGGTTGGCCAACACCTCAGGGTCGGCGGCCCCCGAGGCTCGATGATCATCCCGACCGACTACGACTGGCACCTGCTGATCGGTGACGACTCCGCCCTGCCAGCGGTGCATCGCCGCCTGGAAGAACTGCCGCCCGAGGCGCGCGTCATCACGGTGTTGCAGGTCGGCGACGCCGCGGACCGCCGGCTGTTTACCGGCCGTGCGCAGACGGAAGTGAACTGGGTCCAAAGCCCCGAAGCGCTGCAATCCGCCGTCGCCGCGCTGAAGCTTCCCGATGGCGAAGGCTTCGCCTGGGCCGCGGGTGAAGCGTCCGCGATGGCCTCGGTGCGGGCCCTGCTCGTGGCCAAGGGCTTGCCCAAGGAAGCGCTGAAGGTGGCGGCCTACTGGAAGGCCGGCGCCGCAGCCTTTCACGAGACGCTGGAGGCCTGAGCCGAGTTCAGGCCTTGTGGCCGCGCGGCGAATCAGCCAGCGGTAGCCGCACACGGGCGTCCAGGCCCGACACGCGCGCACCTTCCATCCGATTGACCAGTTCGATCTGGCCGCCCAGGGAATGAACCAGGGCCAGGCAGATCGCCAGCCCCAGGCCTGATCCCTTGCCGGCATCGCCGACGGCAAAGGGCAGGAAGAGCCGCTCCTGCTGCTGCGGCGTCAGCCCCGGCCCGCCATCGGCAATCAACAGCTGCGCCATGCCCATGTCGAGCGACAGCGCGATGGCCAGCCGCCCGCCCACCGGCGTGTGCTGGATGGCGTTGTGCAGCAGGTTGCGCGTCAGCTCGCGCAGCGCCCACTCGTGGCTCTCGACGGCCGCGGGCTCGGTGTGGATGTCGAAGTCCAGGCCCTGCTTGGCGATCAGCGGCGCCAGGTCCAGGGCCACGGCGCGCGTGATCTCGGCCCAGTCCTGCGTCGGCATGGCCTCGCCCGGCTGGCGCATCTGTTCGGCGCGCGCCAGGGCCAGCATCTGGTTGGCGAGCTGGGTGGCGCGGTTCACCGTGGTGTCGATTTCGGCCAGGGCCTGCAGCGGCTCCACATCACCCTGGCGGGCGGACTGCACCTGCACCTTCAGCACGGCCAGCGGCGTGCGCAGCTGGTGCGAGGCGTCGCGCACAAAGCGCTTCTGGTGCTCCAGAAGCCGCGCCTGTCGTGCCAGCGCCTCGTTGGTGGCGACGATCAGCGGTGTCAGCTCGACGGGCAGGCCAGGCGCCTGCAGCGGGCTGAGGTCGTCCGCGTCACGCGTACGCAGCGCGGCGCTGAGCTCGCGCACCGGCCGGGTGGCGCGCTGCACCACGGCCCAGACGACGATGGCGATGACGGCCAGCAGCAGCGCCTGGCGCCACAGCGTGTGCAGCAAGACCTGGCGCGCGAGGCCGCGGCGCAGGTGCAGCGTCTCGGCAACCTGGATGGTCGCCAGGCCCATGCCGGTCTGGCCAGACACCGGCTGCAGCAGCACGGCCATGCGTACCGGCTCGCCACGGAAGCGCGCGCCGTAGAAGTCCACCAGCGCCTGGTAGGCGCCCTGGTCGGGCAGCTTGCCCGTCCAGTCGGGCAGGTCCTCGTCGCCCGAGACCAGCTCGCCTTTGAAGCCTCGCACCTTGAAGTAGAGCCGGCTGCGGCCATCGGTCTCGAAGGCTTCCAGTGCCGAATACGGCACGGGCGCCAGCAGCCGCGCCTGCTCGCCGCTGCCCGCCACGCCGAGCAGCTCGCCAATGGCCTTGGCCGACGCCAGCAGCGTGCGGTCGTAGGCGGTGTCGACAGCGCGCAGCGTTTCGCGGTAAAGACTGAACGTGTTGATGGCCACCAGCAGGCCGACGGGCAGCAGGATGCCCCACAGCAGGCGGGCGCGCATGGACAGGGCGGCGAGGCGCTTCATCGGAGGCGACTCAGTCGTCCGGCTGAAGCAGGTAGCCCAGGCCGCGCAACGTCACGAGCTTGGCGCTTCCTGGTGGCAGTCGCTTGCGCAGCCGGTAGGCCACGACTTCGATCGCATCGGGCAGTGCATCCGCCGCGTCCGCAAACACCAGTTCGAAGAGCTTGTCCTTGGCCACCGCCTGGCCCGGTCCCACGAGCAGCGCGCGCAGCAGCGCGGCCTCGCGCGGCGCCAGGTCCAGCGGCTGGCCCTGGTGATAGACGGCGCCACTCTGGGCATCGGCGCGCAGGCCGCAGAAGCTCGGTGCGTCGGCGGGCCGGGCCTCGCTGGCCTGGCCCTGGCGGCGCACCAGCGCGCGGATGCGGGCCTCCAGCTCGTCGAGGTCGAAGGGCTTGGGCAGGTAGTCGTCGGCGCCGGTGTTCAGGCCGAGGATCTTGTCGCCCAGCGTGCCGCGGGCCGTGATGATGATGACCGGCGTCGTCAACCCCTCGGCGCGCGCCTGGGACAGCACGTCCAGCCCATCCTGGCCCGGCAGGGACAGGTCGAGCAGCACGACGTCCGGCACGCTGGCGCGCCAGCGGCTCAACGCCCGCGCGCCRTCGTCGCAGATGACGACCTTGAAGCCGCGCCGCTCGAAAGAGCGCTGCAGCGTCGTCTGCATCGCGGCGTTGTCCTCGATCACCAGCAGCTTCATGGGTAGTCCAGTGACAGGGAAAAATTGACGGTGCGCAGGGGGCTGGCCGGGCCGGCGGCTAGGCGCAGCACGCAGCCAAGGCTGGCCGCCTTGGCCAGGGCTGCAACAACGCAGCAGGCCCGGCCAGCCCCCTGCCCGGAGGGTGAGTCYCTGCGCGGCCTGCCCTCGGCGTTGCAAGTGCTCGCCGGGTTCCCCACCCGGCTCCGCCTTGCGCCTTGATGGCAGGCCGCGCAGAGACTCACGCACCGCCAATTTCTCCCTGTCACTGGACTGCAGGCTAGCACCGCGGCGCTGTGAAACAGGGGCTGAGGTTTACCCCGAGGCCATGGACAGCGGATTGACAGCCTCGTCGTCAACCATGCGGGCTGTAAAAGAAAACCGGCCGCTTCCTCATCCGCAGGGGCTCGGCCATCATGCCGGGGCGGGATACGCCCCGAGACGACAAGGAGACAAGCAATGCGTCGCGATACCTTCCTGAAGTCCCTGGCGGCCCTGGCCGCAGCCGGCGCCTGGCCATTGCAGGCCAACGCCGCCGGCGTGCCCATGAAGCTCATGATCCCGGCCAACCCCGGCGGCGGCTGGGACACCACCGGCCGGGCGCTGGGCAAGGCACTGCAGGACGCGGGCCTCGCGTCCTCCGTGCAGTTCGAGAACAAGGGCGGCGCCGCCGGCGCCCTGGGCCTGGCGCAGTTCGTCAACGCCAGCAAGGGCGACCCGCACTCCCTCATCGTCATGGGCGCCGTCATGCTGGGCGGCATCATCACCGGCAAGCCGCCGGTGACGCTGGCCCAGGCCACGCCGATTGCGCGGCTGCTCAGCGAATACAACGTCTACGTCGTCCACGCCGCATCGCCGCTGAAGACGATGAAGGACGTCGTCGAGCAGCTCAAGAAGGACGCCGGCAGCGTCAAGTGGGGCGGCGGCTCGCGCGGCTCGACCGAGYATGTCGCCGCGGCCATGATCGCGCGCGACGTCGGCGTGGACGCGGCCAAGATCAACTACGTGCCCTTCCGCGGCGGCGGCGAGGCGGTGGCGGCCATCCTGGGCGGCAACGTCACGGTGGGCGGCAGCGGCTTCAGCGAGTTCCAGCCCTATCTCGAGAGCGGCAAGATGCGCGCGCTGGCCGTCACGGCGCCGACCCGCATCAAGGGCCTGAATGCGCCGACGCTCAAGGAGCTGGGCATCGACGTCGAGATCGGCAACTGGCGCGGCGTCTACGCGCCGCCCGGCATCACGCCCGAGCAGCGCAAGGCGCTGACGGACATGGTCGTCGCGGCCACCAAGAGCAAGAGCTGGGCGGAGTCCATCGACAAGAACGGCTGGACGCCGGCACTGCTGTCCGGCCCCGAGTTTGAGGCCTTCGTCGACCGCGAGTTCGCGACGTTGCGGGCGATCATGGTCAAGTCGGGGATGATTTAGCCCCTCGCCCAGTCTTGCGCCGGCTGAACGCCGGCAAGCCTGGTCGGTCTTGCAGACCGCGCTGCGGCAATGCCGCAGCTCTTCGGCAGGCACGACAAGCCCACAGGGCTTATCGTGTCCGGCCTCAGCCCCCGAGGGGACGGCGATGTCCGCGGCATTGAGCCGCGAACATATCGCCCGCGGGCCGGCTTGGGAGCGGCCCGGCGCTCGGCCCGAAATTCACGCGGCGCTGCCGCGAATTCACAAGGATCGCTGATGAGCAGCAATTCCTCTTCCAACGGCCAGACATTCGTCGGCGTCGGCACCCTGCTGATCGGCGCGGTGATGGCCTACGGCGCGACCTTCATCTCGTCGGAGGCCGGTTATGCCGGTGTCGGGCCGAACGCCCTGCCCTGGCTGGTGTCGGTGGTGCTGATGATCTGCGGCGCCTGGCTTGTCTGGGAGGCGCGCACAGGGGGCTACCGCGAGATGGAGGCGCCGTCGGGTGCCGAGCGTGGCGATTGGAAGGCCGTCGCCTGGGTCATCGCTGGCGTCATCCTGAACGCGAGCCTCATCACGACGCTGGGCTTCATCCTGTCCTGCGCGCTGTGCTTTGCATTCGCCGTGCGCGGCCTGCGAATTTCGGAAGGCAAGACGGGCGGCGCAATCAAGCGTGGCCTGCTGGATCTTGCGACCGGCATCTGCATCGCGGCGCCGGTGTTCTGGCTCTTCACCAAGCTGCTGGCGATCAACCTGCCCGGCCTGACGGCCAGCGGCTGGCTGTGAGGAAAACACCATGATGGATCTCTGGAACCAACTGCTCGGCGGCTTCGCCACCGCCGGCACGCCCATCAACCTGATGTGGGCCTTCCTCGGCTGCGTCATCGGCACGGCCATCGGCGTGCTGCCGGGCCTGGGCCCCGCGGTGACGGTGGCCATGCTGCTGCCCATCACCACCCAGGTGGAACCGACGGCGTCGCTGATCTTCTTCGCCGGCATCTACTACGGCGCGATGTACGGCGGCTCGACAACCTCCATCCTGCTCAACACCCCCGGCGAGACCGGCACCATGGTGACGGCGCTGGAAGGCTTCAAGATGGCCAAGAGCGGCCGCGCCGGCGCTGCCCTGGCCACCGCGGCCATCGGTTCCTTCGTGGCCGGCACCATCGCCACCGTGCTCGTCACGCTGTTCGCACCCCTCGTCGCAGACTTCGCCGTCACCCTCGGCCCGCCGGAGTATTTCCTGTTGATGCTGCTGGCCTTCACGACGGTCAGCGCGGTGCTGGGCAAGAGCACGCTGCGCGGCATGACATCGCTCTTCATCGGTCTTGCCCTGGGCCTGATCGGCCTGGACCAGATCACTGGCCAGGTGCGCTACACCGGCGGCGTGCCGGAGTTCATGGACGGTATCGAAACCGTGCTCGTCGCGGTTGGCCTGTTTGCGGTGGGCGAGACGCTGTACCTGGCCCTCTACGAAGGCCGCAGCACCACCGATCTCAACAAGATGGGCAGCGTGCACATGACGCGCCAGGAATGGCGGCGCTCCTGGCCAGCCTGGCTGCGCGGCACCCTCATCGGCTTCCCGTTTGGCACCATCCCCGCGGGTGGCTCAGAGATCCCGACCTTCCTGAGCTATGCCACCGAGCGCAAGCTCAGCAAGCACAAGGAAGAGTTCGGCACCACCGGCGCCATCGAGGGCGTGGCCGGCCCCGAGGCCGCCAACAACGCGGCGGTGACGGCCACCCTCGTGCCCCTGCTCACACTCGGCATCCCGACATCGGTCACCGCGGCCATCCTGCTCAGCGCCTTGCAGAACTACGGCATCCAGGCCGGCCCGCAACTGTTCACCACGTCGTCGGCCCTGGTGTGGGCGCTGATCGCGTCGCTCTACATCGGCAACGTGATGCTGCTGGTGCTGAACCTGCCGCTCGTGGGCCTGTGGGTGAAGCTGCTGAAGATCCCGCGGCCGCAGCTGTATGCGGGCATCCTGATCTTTGCCACCGTCGGCGTCTACGGCATGCGCCAGAGCGCCTTCGATCTCTTCCTGATGCTGGGCCTGGGGCTGATGGGCGTCGCCATGCGGCGCTTCGACTTCCCGACCGCGCCGATCGTCGTCGGCATGATCCTCGGCCCCCTGGCCGAGGCCCAGGGGCGCAATGCACTGTCCATCGGCAGCGGGAACTGGAGCGTCTTCATCGAGCGGCCGCTGTCCGTGGGCCTGCTGGTGGTGCTGGCCGCCGTGCTGCTGCTGCCACGTGCATGGCGCTGGGTGGCCGCGCGGCGCTGACGCCGGCGCCCGTCCTGTACTGCGAGGACCGGGATCAGAACGGGTCCTTGAACTCCATCGTCACGAAGAACGAACCCCGTGCCTCGCCGGTCTGGCGGCGCAGGTTGGCCATATAGCCCAGGCTGAAATCCACGCTGTCCACCAGCGTCACGCGCAGGCCCGTGCCCACGGCAAGGCGGGTACGGGGGCCGCTCAGGCGCGGGCCGAGATTCACCGCGTCCAGCATCAGCAGCGGGCTGATGGCGATGACATTGATCTCATCCATCAGCGTGTCGACGATATGGCGCACCGGTTCGATCTCGCGGCGCGCGTCTCGCTCGGCCAGCTTGGGATCGGCCGCCGCGAACCACCGCGCCAGCTGCTCGATGTCGGCACGCAGCACGGCGCCTTGCTGCGTGACGCGCGGGTTGCGTGGGCCGGCGTTGAAGCCGTCCACGCAAAGCGCCACCACCTGCCCCAGGGTGTTGGCGGTGTCTTCACCGGGCAGCAGTTCGGTGAACAGGCCCAGTTGCGTCAGGCTGGACTCCTGCAACACCTGGGTGATCTCGTCCTGGGCTTGCGCGAGCTGCCCCTTGCAGGCGGCGAACGCATCGCTGTCGGCGCTGCCCGCAGGGGGCTGCACGGCGGCCACGGCACCATCCAGCGCGCCCAGGGTCTGCTGCACCTTGGGCAGTTGCGCAATGGCCTGCAGATAGGTCGGCAGGGTGGTGCGGTTGTCCGCCGCGAGGCCGCCGACGGCGGAGTCGAGCTGGCCGTTCAGTGCAGCGCGGACCTGGGCGTCGCGGTAGGCCTCGGCCGGTACCAGGGGCTGGTTGAACACCGGCAGCGCCGCCGTCAGGCTCAGGGCCGAGAAGCGCCGATAGCCCGGGCTGGCGGCGCTGCCGGCCAGTGCATTGGTGCCCAGGCTGCGCAGCAGCGGCGCCGCGCGGATCTGCCATTCCTCGCCGCCGATGAAGGGCTGCTCGCGCCCGCCGGCGAAGAAGCGCGCGCCGTGGGGCACCAGGCCTGCCTCGCGCAGATGGCCCAGCGTCAGACGCGTCTCCAGCGACAGGCTGCGATGGTCGGCCACCAGCCAGCGGCCCTCATGGGCGATGTCGACGATCTGCTTGACCCAGTCCAGGCCCGCGCCGCCGCTGCCGGCGCCGAACTCGACCGCATAGCTCGCGGCCAGGCTCTGTCGCGCCAGCCGTGCCGTGGTGCCGGCCATCAGCTTGAGCGACTGGTAGCGCTGGTCCGCCACCAGGCCTGCGGCGGGGTCGTCCTGGCCGCGGCTGCGGTGCTGGCCGGCGTCCAGCGCCGCTCCGAGGCGCAGCGCCAACGCCCAGCTGCCCAGCGGATGCGTCTGAGCGAAGGCCTGGGCCTCGAGGTTGTTCTGCCCCAGCCGCGACACGGACTTGGCGGGCACCGACTTGTCGGCATAGCCCAGCCGCCAGGCCGTGTGGGCCCAGATGCCGTCGCTGTGCTCCCGCCCTCCCTCCAGCGCCAGCGCCACGTCGCGCAGCCGATCACTGGCGTAGGCATCGACGGCGAGGGAGCGCCAATAGGCATCGGCACCGGCACCGCTGCGGTTGTAGAGGGCCGCCAGCCCGGCGCCTGCGCCCTCGCCGGCCCGGTACCCCAGGCGCGGTTGCAGGCGCATGCCTGGCCGCAAGGCCTCCTGCCCGGACTGGCGCTCCGGGGCTGCCGTCTCGCGCTGGCGCGACTCCCAGGTGAGCCCTACCGACAGGGAGGCCTTGATGGCGTAGACGAAGAACACCAGGTCCAGGCCCTGCGGCGTGCAGCTGACCATCACCGGCAGCACGCGGCCGCCGACACGGGCCTCGACATCCAGGTTGGCGAAGGGCAGCGCCGCGATCTGGTTCCACACGGCCGTGACCTGGCTGGCGCTGTAGGGCGTGCCGCGCAGCGGCTCGGCCAGGGCCTTCGCCTGGTTCAGGTCCGCGCGGATCCAGGGCAGGAAGGCCAGCGGCGTCTGCACGTCCACGGCATGGATGGGCATGCCGCCCAACGCGCCGTTGGCCGGACAGGCATTGCCGACGACCACCGCAGCCTGCCCGGCTTGCGGGCCGGCGCTGACGACGGCGGGCGCCAGCAGGGCGGGCAGGGACAGCGCCCAGCACGCGCCCAGTGGCGGGCGCCTCACCGCTTGATCAGCGTGCGCTGGATGGTGGCATCGGCCGCTGGGCCGCCGGGCTGCTGGCTCGCGAGCGCCGCGTTGGACGCCGGGCCGGCCAGGAAGGCGGCCTGCGTGGCGGTCAGGCCGTTGGTGGCTGTGGCGGCGGCCTTGCTGTGCAATTCCTTGTCGACGACCACGTCCAGGCTCACACGCGCTTCGCCGTAGGCCACGGCCTTGTCATCGCGGCGGAACAGCTTGAAGTGGATGGTCCAGGTCGGCAGGCCGTTGTCGTCGCTGACCTTCTCCAGCCCGAACACGATGCGGCGCAGATCGTCCTTGGTATTCACGACGAGGTCGACCTTGATGTTGGTGATGATGTGTTCTCGGGTGGTCATGGCTGGCTCCTGATCTTGATTGACCGGCATGAGTAGGCCGCCGGCCCGCGCCGGGGTCATCCGTAGAAGTGGGGAAGGTCGGCGGCTGGCGGCTGCCGCAGGCCGGGTTCGGCCTCCTCCAGCGGCGCCAGCAGCAGCTTCAGTTCCATCTCGCCGAACTTGCTCAGGCTGCTGCCGTCGTCGCTGCCGAGCAGGCCGTCGGCCAAGGCCTTCTTGCGCGCCTGCAGCTCCAGCATGCGCTCCTCGATGCTGCCCTGGGCCACCAGCTGGTAGACGAACACCGGCTGGTCCTGGCCGATGCGGTGGGCGCGCGCGCTGGCCTGGGCCTGCACGGCTGGGTTCCACCAGGGGTCGACGTGGATGACGGTGTCCGCGGCCGTGAGGTTCAGGCCCACGCCGCCGGCCTTGAGGCTGGCCAGCAGGATGGGTTCCTCGCGCGCCTGGAAGCGGCGCACGACCTCGCCACGCGCAGATGCGGCGGTCTGGCCGGTCAGGCGCAGATGGGGCAGGCCCAAACGGTCCAGTTCGGCGGCTATCAGGTCCAGCATCTCGGTGAACTGCGAGAACACCAGCAGGCGCCGGCCCTGGGCAACGAAATCGGGCAGATGCTCGCGCAGCCATTCGAGCTTGGCGCGCTCCACAAAGGGCGGCATCTCCACGCCCTTGAGCAGCAGCGGGTCGCAGCAGACCTGCCGCAGCTTCAGCATCGCGTCCAGCACGCTGATGAGGCTGGTAGCGTTGAAGCCGTCGCGCGCCAGGATGCGGCGCACCATGTGGTCGGCCGCCACGCGCACGCTCTCGTAGAGCTGCTTCTGCTGGCCCACCAGCGTGACGCGCTTGACCAGCTCGGTCAGCGGCGGCAGCTCGGTGGCGACCTCCGTCTTCATGCGTCGCAGGACGAAGGGCCGCACACGCGCCGCGAGAAGGCGGGCGCGCGGGCCGTCGCGGTTGACCTCGATGGGCTTGCGCCAATGGCGCGCGAAGCTGCGCGAGTCGCCGAGGAAGCCGGGCATCAGCAGGTCGAACAGCGACCACAGCTCGCCGAGGTGGTTCTCCAGCGGCGTGCCGGTGAGGGCCAGGCGGTGGCGGGTGTCAAGCCGGCGCAGCGCGCGGGCGGCACGGGCCTGGGCGTTCTTGACGGCCTGGGCCTCATCGAGGATCAGCAGATGCCAGGACTGGGCGGACAGCTTGCGCAGGTCGCGCCAGACGAGGTTGTAGGTGCTGAGCACGACGTCGGTATCGGCGAGTTGCGCCGCCTCTCGGTCGGCGCCATGCCAGGTCATCAACCTGAGCCCCGGCGCGATGCGCGCCGCCTCCTGCTGCCAATTGAAGAGCAGCGAGGTCGGCACGATGACGAGGGCCGGGCGGTCCAGCCGACCGGCCTGCTTCTCGGTCCAGATGTGGGCCAGGGCCTGCGCCGTCTTGCCCAGGCCCATGTCGTCGGCCAGGATGCCGGCGAGGCCCTGCTCGCGAAGGTATTGCAGCCAGGCCAGGCCATGCAATTGATAGGGCCGCAGCTGCAGGCCGAGACCTTCGGGCTGCGCCATCGAAGTCGGCGCGCCGGCCGCCAGCAGGCGCTGGCCCAGCGCTTTCAGGCCCGCGTCGCCATGGATCTGCCAGCGGCCGCGCGATTCCTCCTCGATGCAGCGGATGCGGTCGGCGTCCCAGGCATTGAGCTTGAGCGGTTTGCCCTTCTCCAGCTCCACCGGCTTGAGCAGATCCAGCAGCGCCAGCATGATGGCCTTGAGCGGCGCGGCAACGGCGTGATAGCGGCGGCCACCAGGCGCGCGCAGCGACACGATGGCGTCGTCCTCGATGGCGCCTATCGCCACCGCGTCGAGCCAGCGCTTGTCCTTGCGCAGCAGGTTGGCGATCAGCGGGGCCAGGTCGATGCGCTGGCCATCCACCTCCATGCCCAGGCTGACCAGCCAGGCGCCGGTGCGGCGCTCCAGGCCCAGGCCTTCGACGCGGCGGTCGGGCTTGGGCGCCTCGGGCACTTCTTCCGTCAGGCCCAGCTGCCAGCCGCTGACGAACTGGCTGTGGTGGGCAAAGCCGGGCTCGGTCGTGACCTGCCAACCCAGGGCCCGCAGCTCCGGCACTTTCTCGGCGTTGAAGTCGCCGAAGAACTCTTCCTGGACCAGGGTCCAGAGCGAAGCGCCCAAAGGCTGCGGCGCACCGCGCCATTGCAGCAGGGCCGGGTCCAGCGCAATCAGGCCACGCGTCAGTAGCGCCAGCTCGGCTTGCACGTCGGCCGCAGCCAGCATCGCCACCGTCACTTGCTCGCCCCGCGGGCCGAGGGCGCCGCGCGGGCGCAGGCCGAGCAAGCCGTCGCCGCGCGTCAGCGTGCGCAGCGTCAGGTGAGGTGGAGGTGCGACAGGCATCGCGACAGTCTCGCAGCCCGCGAGACTGTCGCGGCCGAACTCAGGACTTCAGCACACCCTTGATGTGGGCGGCGATGGCGTCGTCCTGGCAGTTCGTGAAGAACAGTTCCTGGAACTTCTCGCCCGACACGGCGGCCTTCAGCAGGTCCTGGTCGACGGCCTTCAGCGTCGTCAGCATGTCCTTGCACGACGCGGCCTTCAGGTCCTTCAGGATGCCGCGGTTCTTGGCCATGATGGCGGCGCGCTCCTTGGGGTAGCCGGCGCCGCGCTCGTTCTCGAGCAGCTTGCGGTAGCAGTCCTGCAGGTTCAGCTCAGCGGCCCAGCCGAAGCCCTTGGCGTAGGGCATGGACATGCAGTTGCCGTCGTTGATCTGGCCGAACAGGAAGGCGTCGGTCGGGTCGATGACCAGACCGCAGAAGACGCCGGGCATGGAGTTGCAGGCCAGCATGGAGCCCATGCCGGTGCCGCAGCCGGTGACGACGAAGTCGGCGGCTTTGGAGTTCAGCAGGATGCCGGCCAGCAGGCCGTTCATCACGTAGGTGAGCGACGCCTTGTCCTCGGGCGTGTACATGCCGTAGTGGTGGACGCTGTGGCCCAGCGGCTCGGCAACGGTCTTGAGGGCGTTGTGGACGATCTCGGACTTGGCGGCCTGGCTGTTCTCGATGATGAGGGCGATCTTCATGGCGGGTGGCTTTCGGTAGCGGAATGGGGGCTGGGGCGGCACAGGCCACCCCGGTTGCATGGGCCGCGGCTGCTCGAGCCAGAGGGGCTCGAGCGCGGGCCGTCATGCCAGGCGTCCGCCTCGAAAGGCCGGGACTGCATGGTCCCGATGGAGCAACCTGGCCAACCGCGCACCTCGAAGCGAGGTGCTGACGCTGGCGCCATTGTGCCACTTGCGCCAAATATTGGAACGCCGTTTCATAAAAGCACTCAAGCCCGCGATCGATGCGATGCGAGCCTCGCAGCATCAGCGGCGGTGGGGATCGTTGGGCCGGCGGTCGGCACCGTTGGGCACGCCATCACGGTCCGCGTCGCCGCGGGCCCAGCCACCGCGCCGCAGCTCCCAGTGGCCGTTGCGCTCCTCCCAGGCGGGCTGGTTGTACATGTAGCCGCGGCGCTCCTTCACCCAGACGCCCTGCTGCCAGACGTGGCGGCGGCCGTTCCAGTTCCAATAGCCGGGCACCCAGACATAGCCGCGGCGCGCGCCCGGCATCACTTCATGACGTGGAGGCGGCGGTGCGGTCCGGATGGACACGCTGACCTGTGCTGCGGCTGCGGTCGGGAGTGCTGCTGCACCAAAGGCACAGCTGGCGACCAGACACGAAGCGAGGAGGGTTCTGTTGAGCATGACGATCTCCAAGTGACAGGAGGTCATTCAACGACTGGCCCCGACGCGCGGTGGTCGGACAAGCGCCCGTCGCGCCGCAAAGTTGTGCAAAGCGTCCAACTGATCGAAGGCGGGTGAGGCCTGCCGCAGCGCCTCAGTCGCCTTCACCACCCAGCGGCTTCAACTGCCGGCCCGCCGGCAGAGCGCGCAGGTATTTGAAGGTGCCCGTCGCATGGGCGCAGAGCTTGTCACCCGCACCGAATACCGAGCCCTCGCAGAAAGCCATGGTCGTCGAGCGATGCAGCAGCTTGCCCACCGCGCGCAGTTCGCCCTCGCCGGGGCGCATGAAGCTGGTCTTCATCTCCACCGTGACGACGCCCGGACCGAGGTCCGGCAGGTGCCGGTTCACGCTGCGGGCGGCATGCGCCATCGCCACGTCCAGCAGCGTCATCACGACGCCGCCGTGGGCCACGCGCCAGGAGTTCAGGTGCTGCTCGCTGATCAATAGCCGAAGCTCGGCTTCGCCGTCACCGACCGAGTGCAGCGTGAAGCCGAGTTGCTGGACGAAGGGGATGTGGACCGGGAACTCCATCCGCCCATCATCCGCCATGGATGGCCGAAACGCCGCCGTCCACCGCCAGGATCTGGCCAGTGATGTGCTTGCCGGCCCTGGACGCAAACAGCAGGGCCGCGCCCTTCAAATCGTCGTCATCGCCGATGCGGTTCAGCGGCGCGTGGGAAGCGAGTTGCTCTTCACCGATGGTCGCCATCAGGCCCTTGGTCATCTTGCTCGGGAAGAAGCCCGGCGCCAGCGCGTTGACGGTGATGCCGTAGGCGCCCCACTCGCCGGCCAGCGCGCGCGTGAAGTTCACGGCCGCGCCCTTGCTGGTGTTGTAGGCAATGGTCTTCATGACGGCCGAGTTGCCGCCCAGGCCCGCGATGGAGGCCACGTTGATGATGCGGCCCGACTTGCGCGGGATCATGCTGGCCTTGGCCACCGCTTGCGCAAAGACGAAAAGGCTGCGGATGTTGAGGTCCATGACCTTGTCCCAGGCCTCGATGGGGTGTTCCTCGGCGGGTGCACCCCAGCTCGCGCCGGCGTTGTTGACGAGGATGTCGATCTGGCCGAGTCGCTCCATCGTCTCCCTGACGACGCGCTGCGCATCCTCTTCCTTGGCCGCGTCGGCCGCGATCCAGCGCGTGTCGATGCCGCGTGCCTGCAGATGGGCCGCGGCCTCTTCCAGGTCGGCTGCCTTGCGCGAGGTCAGCATGATCTTGGCGCCTGCTTCACCGAGGGCTTCGGCGATCTGCAGGCCCAGGCCACGCGAGCCGCCGGTGACGAGGGCCACCTGGCCGCTCAGGTCGAAGAGGTCTTGGACTTTGGTGCTCATGGTGTCTCCTTAGAAGTATTCAGCTTTCATTTCGCGGCACAGCGGCTCGCGGCGCGCAACCACGTCCAGCCAGGCGCCGATCTTGGGCAGCTCGTAGGCGAAGAAGTAGCGGGCCGCGGCGCGCTTGCCGTGGGCGAAGTCGCTGTCCCCGTGCACGCTCAGCACGACGTCCAGCCACAGCCAGGCCAGCACCGTGTGGCCGAAGGCCTGCATATAGGGCGTCGCATTGGCCAGCGCTTCTTCGGGCTCGCCCGTGCTCCAGGCCTTCTTGGTCGCGCCGCCCACTTGTGCCAACGCTGCGGCCAGCTGGTTGGCCTGCGGCGCCCAGTCGGTCTGCATCGCGCGCTCGATGGTCTGCTGCACTCGCGCGGCCAAAGCAGCGAGAGACGCCCCGCCCTGCTGCACCACCTTGCGACCCAGCAGGTCCAGCGCCTGGATGCCGTGCGTGCCCTCGTGGATCATGTTCAGGCGCTGGTCGCGCCAGTACTGCTCGACGGGGAAATCACGCGTGTAGCCATAGCCGCCCAGCACCTGGATGGCCAGCGAGTTGGACTCCAGGCACCACTCGCTCGGCCAGCTCTTGGCGATGGGAATGAGCACGTCCAGCAGCGCCTGGGCTTCGGCCTTCGCGTCACCGGTATTCAGCTCGTCGACGAGACGGGCACAGTACAGCTCCAGCGCCAGGCCGCCTTCGACATAACTCTTCTGCGCCAGCAGCATGCGGCGCACGTCGGCGTGTTCGATGATGGGCCGCTGCGGGCTGGCCGCGTCCTTGCCGGTCGCGGTCATCGGCCTGCCCTGGGGACGCTGCTTGGCGTATTCCAGGCTGGCCTCGTAGCCGGCGTAGCCCAGCATGACGGCACCGAGACCCACGCCAATGCGCATCTCGTTCATCATGAAGAACATGCAGCGCAGGCCCTCGCCGGGCTTGCCRACGAGATAGCCCACCGCGCCCGCCTTGCCGCCCGGCTGGAAGCGGCCTTCGCCGAAGTTCAGCAAGCAGTTGGTCGTGCCGCGGTGGCCGAGCTTGTGGTTCAACCCGGCCAGCGCGATGTCATTGCGCTCGCCGGTCAGCTGGCCGTTCTCACCGACCATTTGCTTGGGCACGATGAAGAGCGAGATGCCCTTGGTGCCCGGAATGAGCTTGCCGTCCGGCCCCGGGATCTTGGCCAGCACCAGGTGGACGATGTTCTCGCGCAGCTCATGCTCGCCGCCCGAGATCCACATCTTGTTGCCGCGCAGCCGGTAGCGCGCTCCGAGGGTGTCGGCCTCGTCTTCCAATTCAGCGCGCGTGACCACGTCGGACAGCGACGAGCCCGCCTGCGGCTCCGACAGGCACATGGTGCCGAACCACTGACCAGCCAGCAGCGTCTTGGCGAACACCTCGCGCTGGCGCTCGCTGCCGTGTTCCATCAGCAGGTTGGCATTGCAGGTCGTCAACACGCCGTAGGAGCCAGCGTGGACGTTGGCCATGCTGACGAAGGCATTGGCGGCCGTCTCGACGAGGCAGGGCAGCTGCATGCCGCCCAGCTCGTAGTCATGCGCCGCAGCCATCATGCCGGAGTCCACCAGGGCATTGACCGCCTCCAGCGTCGCCGCGGGCAGGTGCACGCGCTCGCCACCTTCATCCACAACCACGCGCGGCTCCTCCGTGTCCATCAGCCTGTAGCTCGGCGCGAACTTCTCGCGGGCGATGCGCTCGCAGGTGTCGAGCACGGCGCTGAAGGTCTCGCGCGAATGGTCGGCAAAGCGCTCGCGCGCGGTGAGGTCACCAGCACGCAGCCAGTCGAACAGAAGGAACTCCAGGGTGTCGCGCATGGCTGCTATCCCGTTGTGGTGACGGCCGTGGGCTCAATGCCCAGGTCGGCCATGATCAGTCGCCCGCAACGCGGACGATGGTGCCCTGCGCCAGCGCACAGAGCTTCTCGGCGCCGCCCTTGACGGCAAAGATCTCGCAGCGACAGACCGCCTGGTTCTTGCTGACCGCGTCGGCGCTGGCGCGGGCGATCAGGCGTTCACCAACGGCCGGACGCACATAGTTCACCTTGAACTCGCTCGTCACGACCTCGACCTGCATGGCCGTGCCGCCGGCATAGGTCAGCGCGTTGTCGGCCAGATAGCTGACGACGCCACCGTGCGCAAAACCGTGCTGCTGCAGATGCTCGGGCTTGAGCACCAACTGCAGCTCGACCTTGCCCGGGGACAGCACCGCCAGTTCCGTGCCGAGCAGGCGGCTGAAGGCCTGCTTGGCCAGGATCTCGCGGCCCATCTGCAGGAAGACCTCCGGCGAGACGGCCATGGTCTTCAGAGCACTTCGAAGATGCCCGCCGCGCCCATGCCGCCGCCAATGCACATCGTCACGCAGACGCGCTTGGCACCACGGCGCTTTCCCTCGATGAGGGCGTGGCCCGTCAGGCGCTGGCCCGACACGCCATAAGGGTGGCCCACCGCAATCGCGCCGCCGTTGACGTTCAGGCGGTCCATCGGGATGCCCAGCGTGTCGGCGCAGTACAGCACCTGCACGGCGAAGGCTTCGTTCAGTTCCCACAGGTCGATGTCGGCAACCGTCAGGCCGAGCTTCTTCAGCACCTTCGGGACGGCGAAGACGGGGCCGATGCCCATCTCGTCAGGCTCGCAACCGGCCACGGCAAAGCCGAGGAAGCGGCCAATGGGCTTGAGGTTGTGCGTGGACGCGTATTGCTCGCTGACCAGCGCGCAGGCGCCGGCGCCGTCGCTGAACTGGCTGGCGTTGCCGGCCGAGATCAGACCGCCGGGCATGGCGGAGCGCAGGTCCTTGATGGCGTCATAAGTGGTGCCCTCGCGCAGGCCCTCATCGGCGCTGATGGTCACTTCCTTGCTCATCAGGCCCATGACCTTGTCGGCCACGCCCATGGTCGTCGTGACCGAGATCAGTTCGTCGGCGAACTTGCCGGCGGCCTGGGCGGCGCAGGCCTTCTGCTGGCTGCCGGCGCCGTACTGGTCCATGCGCTCGCGCGAGATGTTGTAGCGCTTGGCCACGTTCTCGGCGGTCTGCAGCATGTTCCAGTAGATCTCAGGCTTGAGCTTCATCAGCGCCGGGTCGACCAGCATGTGCTTGTTGGCCTCCTGCTGCACGCAGGAAATGCTCTCRACGCCGCCGGCGATGTAGACGTCGCCCTCGCCGGCAATGATGCGCTGCGCGGCCATCGCAATGGTCTGCAGGCCGCTGGAACAGAAGCGGTTGATGGTGACGCCGCTCACCGTGATGGGCAGGCCGGCCTTCAGCGCGATCTGGCGCGCGATGTTGGAGCCGGTGGCGCCTTCGGGCGTGGCGCAGCCCATTAGCACGTCTTCGATGGCACCGCCATCGATGCCGGCGCGTTCGACGGCGGCCTTGACRGCGTGGCCACCCAGCGTCGCGCCATGGGTCATGTTGAACGCGCCCTTCCAGCTCTTGGCGAGCGGCGTGCGGGCGGTGGAGACGATCAGTGCGTTGCTCATGTCTTGTTCCTTGTCAGTCGCGCRCTGCGATCAAGTGAAGCTCTTGCCTTCCGCCACGAGGCGGGCCAGCAGCGGGGCGGGCGTCCAGAACGCACCGTCATCCATCGGGTTCTTGGCAAAGCGCTTCATTGCCTGCACGACGTTGAAGAGGCCGAGGGTGTCGGCGTAGCACATCGGGCCACCGCGGAAGATGGGAAAGCCGTAGCCGGTCAGGTAGACCATGTCCACATCCGACGCGCGCTGGGCGATGCCATCTTCCAGCAGATGCGCGGCCTCGTTGACGAGAGCGAACACCAGGCGGTGCACGATCTCCTCATCGCTGATGTCGCGCTTCTTGGCGCCGATGGCTTCGCGGTGCTTGGCGAGCATCTCGTCGACGACCGGCGACGGGATGGCGTCGCGCTTGCCGGGCAGATAGTCGTACCAGCCGGCGCCGGTCTTCTGGCCGAAGCGGCCGAGCTCGCACAGACGGTCGGCGCTCGCCGAGTACTTCATGTTGGCGCGCTCGACAGCGCGGCGCTTGCGGATCGCCCAGCCGATGTCATTGCCCGCCAGGTCACCCATGCGGAACGGACCCATCGCGAAGCCGAACTTCTCGACGGCCTTGTCGACCTGCTGCGGCGTGCAGCCTTCATCGAGCAGGAAGCCGGCCTGGCGGCTGTACTGCTCGATCATGCGG
>NZ_JBFUMO010000013.1:0-29293 GCF_054049355.1 Roseateles sp. P5_E11
GCGCACGTGCGGCCAGCTGCGGGTCATGGGTGACCATGACGATGGTGGCGCCGTCGCGGTGCAGCTCTTCCAGCAGCTCCATGACGCTGCGCGCCATCGCGCTGTCGAGGTTGCCGGTGGGTTCGTCCGCCAGCAGCAGGCGCGGCTCGCCGGCCAGGGCCCGGGCGATGGCCACGCGCTGTTGCTGGCCGCCCGAGAGCTCGGCCGGGTAGTGGCGGCCGCGGGCCGACAGGCCGACGCGGGCCAGTGCATCGGCAGCGCGCTTCTTGCGCTCGGYGCCGCCGAAGCCGCGGTAGCGCAGTGGCACCTCGATGTTGTCCAGCA
The DNA here is from genome assembly GCF_054049355.1 of Roseateles sp. P5_E11. NCBI lineage: Bacteria > Pseudomonadati > Pseudomonadota > Betaproteobacteria > Burkholderiales > Sphaerotilaceae > Roseateles > Roseateles sp. P5_E11. The sequence continues at coordinate 325 of NZ_JBFUMO010000013.1, forward strand.
CGCTCAGGTCGGGAATCAGGTTGAAGGCCTGGAAGATGAAGCCGATCTTCTGGTTGCGGATGCGCGAACGCTCGGCGTCGCCCATGCGGCTGACGTCGATGCCGTCGAGCTTGTAGCTGCCGCCGCTGAAGGCTTCCAGCAGGCCAGCGATGGTCAGGAAGGTCGTCTTGCCTGAGCCCGACGGCCCGGTCACTGCGACGAACTCGCCCTCGTTGACGGTCAGGTTGAAGTCGCGCAAGGCATAGGTCTCGACCATTTCGGTGCGGTAGACCTTCTGCAGTTTTTCCATTTGGAGCATGGGGGTTGTCCTGTTCACTTGGAGTGGGCGTGGTGGTCTAAGTGGCACTTGCTTGGTGGCAAGGTGCCGGGAGTCCCGCCCGGCGGCGGGGTAACTTTCTTCTGCGGCGCCAGAAGAAAGTCACCAAAGAAGAGGCGCTGAACCGCACACGATCGCGACGACGCCGAGAGCGGCGCGCGAAAACACTCACCTGCATTACGGGCAGACGCGACCCGCTGCGCTCTCGCTGCTGTCCCTRTGACGAGCACCATCCACYGCCCCTTCACGCCGCTTAACGYCGGCTGCACGCCGRRCTCAYCAGGGAATRCMGCGTCGCTCGGGCGACGCTGCATTTGGTTTTCTCGTGAGCYCGGCGTGCAGCCGCGCGTTAGGCGGGCTGAAACGGCGATKGGTGACGCTGCTGATAAGGACAGCAGCGAGAGCGCAGCGGGTCGCGTCTGCCCAATCACCGAGTGGCTGTTGCACGGCACAGCTCGTGCACGTGGTGCTGGTGTGCGGTTCAGGGCCTCTTCTTTGGTGACTTTCTTCTGGCCCCGCAGAAGAAAGTTACCCGGCTGCCGGGACGGACTCCCGGCAATGCAGCGATCAGCAGCACTCGTCGCAGCACCAACCTGATCAAACATCACGACCAACCCTCAATCCGCAATCAGGACGCGCTCCGCGCCCTTGAAGTTGTCCGACCCGGAGATGACGACACGGTCTCCGACCTGCAGGCCCGAGATCACCTCGACCCGCTCCAGCGAACGCGCACCCAGCTTGACGGCGACCTTCTCGGCCACGCCGCCCCGCACCACGTAGGCAAAGCTGCCGCCGCTCTCGTCGACGAAGCTGCCGCGGGCCACGCCCAGCACCTTGTCGCGCTTGTCCAGCAGCACCCGCACCGACAGGCGCTGGTTCTGGCGCAGCTGCTCGGGCTGTTGCCCGGCAAAGCGCAGCCGTGCGCTGACCTCGCCATTGACGACCTCGGGCGACACCGAGCTGACCTGGCCGGCCCAGCGCTGCCCGTTGCCGGTGATCTCGCCGGGCATGCCGGGCTGCAGCTCGCGGGCAAAGCTCTCGGCGACCTGCATCTGCACTTCCAGCGCCGACAGATCGATGACCGACAGCAGCTTGGTGTCGCGGGCGACATTGGTGCGGTCGGGAATGAAGAGCTGGCCGACCTGGCCATCCACCGGTGACCGCACCTGCAGCTCGCTCACCTGGCGTTCCAGGTCGGCCACCAGCAACTGCTGGCGCGCCAGGGCACTTTGCTTGGCCTGAACGTCGAGCTTGAGGCTGTCGGTCTTGAGGCCGCGCAGGTCGCGGGCCTGGTCGTGCGCGAGCTTGGCCTTGGCGAGAGCGTCCTGGGCGCGCTCGACCTGCATGCGCGCCGTGGCGCCAGCCTCGAAGGCCTGGGTCTGGCGGGCCAGGTCGTTGGCGGCGGTCTGCTGGTCGATGCGGGCGTTCTCGAAGGCGCTTTGCAGCGCGGCCGTCTGTTGGCGGGCCTCGACCTCGGCGCGGGCCAGGTCGGCGCGCAAGGCATCGACATTGCTGCGCTCCTGCGCGAGGCGGTTGGTCAGCTCGGGTGAGTCGACGCGGGCCAGCACCTGGTTGCGCTTGACCGGGTCACCGGCCTGCACGGCGAGCGTGACGGTGCCGGCGCCGGGCGCGAACAGCGTCGGGCTCTGCGCGGCGACGACACGGCCTTCGCCGGCGACGTCGCGCGTCAGCGGTGCCACGTCGACGGTGGCCACGGACAGCCGGGCGATGCTGACGGCCGAGTCGGCGGACAGCATCTGCTTGATTCGGCCGCCGCTCACCAGCACGAGCACGGCCACGACGACCGCGCCGCCGGCCAGCAGCAGCGGCCAGCGCCGGGACTTTTGAGCGAGGGGGCGGTCCTGTTCCGAAGTGTCGCGAAAGCGGGTGTTCATGCCCTGTCTTCCGCAAGGGATGTGCCAGCACGCGCCGCGTGAAAAATCAACGACTTGCAACCGCGACATGTGTCCGCGGACAGGTGGCGGACAGTCCGTACAAGGTCCGCAACGGGCAGCAGCGTTTGCTTACCAAAGCGCACAACTGGTGGCGAGACGACACGACTGGCCGGCTCCAACAATCGCGCCGCTTCGGAGACTGAAATGACTCTCGCCCGACTTTGCCTGCTGGCCGCGCTGACCAGCCTGAGCTGGCCAGCGCTGGCTAACGATCTGCCGCCGTCGGCCATGACGGAGTCTGAGGCGCGCCGCTTCCTCGGCCAGGCCAGCTTCGGGCCGACGGACGCCAGCGTCACCGATGTGATGGCCCGCGGCCGCGCCGGCTGGCTGTCGAGTCAGTTCAACCTCGCCAACTCCGACTTCAGCGGCGTGCCGTATGTCGACCCCGACTCGAGCAAGGGCTGCCCCACGGGCGCGCCGGCCACCTGCAAACGCGACAACTACACGCTGTTCCCGGTGCAGGTGCAGTTCTTCGCCAACGCCGTCAACCAGCCCGACCAACTGCGCCAGCGCACGGCCCTGGCGCTGTCGGAGATCCTGGTCGTGTCGGGCAATGTCATCAAGCTGCCCAATGCGATGGCCGACTACCAGCGCATCTTTTTGCGCAACGCCTTCGGCAACTTCCGCGACGTGCTCAAGGAGGTGACGCTGTCCCCGGCCATGGGGCGCTTCCTGAACATGGCCAACAACGACAAGCCCAACCCGACCAAGGGTATCGAGCCCAACGAGAACTACGCCCGCGAGGTGCTGCAGCTGTTCTCCATCGGCCTGTCCCAGCTCAACCTCGACGGCAGCCTGCAGCTCGATGCCAAGGGCCAGCCCATCCCCAGCTACGACCAGGACACGGTCGAGGGCTTCGCCCACGCCTTCACCGGCTGGACGTATGCGCCGCGGCCGGGCGCGACGAAGAACAAGTTCGGCAACCCGAGCTATTACGACGCGCCCATGGTCGCCTTCGACGACCACCACGACAAGGGCACAAAGAAGCTGCTGGGCGGCACCGTGCTGCCCGGCGGCCAGACGGCGCAGGCCGACCTGGACGCGGCCATCGACAACATCTTCAACCACCCCAATGTCGGCCCCTTCATCGGCCGCCAGTTGATCCAGCAGCTCGTCACGGCCAACCCCAGCCCGGCCTATGTGCAGCGCGTGGCCACGGCCTTCAACGGCGGGGCCATCGTCAATGGCCAGCGCAGCAAGCGCGGCGACATGAAGGCCGTGCTGACGGCCATCCTGACCGATGCCGAGGCCGCCTCCCCACAGGCGCCTGCCAGCTTCGGCAAGCTGCGTGAGCCCATCCTGCAACTGACGCATCTGCTGCGCGCCCTGGGCGGCGTCAGCGATGGCATCTGGCTGCGCAGCCAGGCCGCGAGCCTGGGCCAGACGGTCTACAGCCCGGCCAGCGTCTTCAACTTCTTCCCGCCCGACTACGACCTGCCCGACAACCCGGCCCTGGATGGCCCGGCCTTTGGCGTCTTCAACGCCAGCGCCGCCTTCAAGTTGAGCGGCGTGCTGCAGACGGCGCTGAACGGCAAGGGCGTGGCGGCCGACGCTTCTGTGCCCGGCGCCACCGGTACCAAGATCGACCTGACCCGCTGGCAGGCTCTGGCCGCAACGCCGACCAGCCTCGTCGCCGAGATCAACCGCGTGCTCTTCGCCGGGCGCGCCAGCAGTGCCTTGCAAGCTGCACTTCTGAAGGCAGCGCAGATCGCGCCGGCCACCAAGCCGCTGGATCGCGCGAAAGCTGCACTGTTCCTCGCCGCGATGTCCCCCGAATACCTGGTGGAGAACTGAAATGCTGTCCCGACGCCATCTGCTCTCCCACGCCGCCGCCTTCGCCGGTGCCTCTGCCCTGCCCTCGCTCGCTGCGCCGCTGCTGGGCAGCGACTACCGCGCCCTTGTCTGCGTCTTCCTCTACGGCGGCAACGACGGCAACAACATGGTCGTGCCGATGGACACCGCCGGCTACGCGGCCTACGCCCGGGCACGCGGCACGGCCGGCGCCGGTGGGCTGACGCTGCCGCAGTCGGCTCTCGCGCCGCTGAACKGCGGCGGCGTGGGCCTGCATCCTGCGCTGACGCCACTGGCCGACATCTGGAACCAAGGTCACCTGGCCGTGCAGGCCAATGTCGGCCCACTGGTCAGGCCCATGACCAAGGCGGAGTTCAACGCGGCCAATGCTCAGCGGCCGAGCAATCTGTTCTCTCACGACGACCAGCAGGACCAGTGGCAGCGCGGCCAGGCCTTCAGCGGCAACGCGATGCCGTCGACCGCCGGCTGGGGCGGCCGCATCGCCGACCTGCAGGCCGCGAACGGCGTCGTGCCCATGGCCCTGTCGGTCAGCGGCAACAACGTTTTCATGAACGGCGCCACCAACTCCGGCCTGACCGTCGGCTCCGGCACCAGCTTCGCAATCAAGGGCTTTGGCAACAACCCCAGCGCCAGCCCGCTCTACCAGCTCTACCAGGGCCTGCTGCAGCAGCCCTATGCCAATGCCGAGGAGCGCGCCGCAGCCAGCGTGCTGAACCAGGCCATCAAGGCCAGCAATGCCTTGAACACGGCCCTGTCCGGCACCGGCAGCATCGCCGGCCTCTTCAACGGCCTGGGCAGCAACGTCGCCCAGCAACTGCTGACGGTGGCCAAGATGATCGAAGGCCGCTCGGGCCTGGGCGCCACGCGCCAGCTCTTCTTCGTCAGCATGGGCGGCTTCGACACCCACAACGACCAGCTCAACCAGCAGCAAGCACTCTTCTCCGACCTCGGCCCCGCGCTGAAGGCCTTCTACGACGCGATGCAGCAGCTGGGCATGGCCAATGCGGTGACCACCTTCACCGCCAGCGACTTCGCGCGCACGCTGCAACCAGCGTCGGGCGGCGGCACCGACCATGCCTGGGGCAACCACCATTTCGTGCTCGGCGGCGCCGTCAAGGGCGGGCTCTACGGCCGCATGCCCCAGCTCGTGCTCGCCGGGCCTGACGACATGTCCGACGAAGGCCGCTGGCTGCCGACCACGTCGGTGGACCAGATGAGCGCGACGCTGGCCAGCTGGTTCGGCGTCGGCGCGGCCGACCTGGGCGCGGTTTTCCCCCACCTGGCCAACTTCAACGTGAAGAACCTGGGCTACTTCGGCTGATGACAAAACTGGCAGGGGCCGCTGGTACAACCGTCCCATGCCCGACACCTACTCCATCCAGTGCCGCTGCGGCCAGCTCCGCGGCCTGCTGCAGCCCACACGCCCGTCCAATCGCTGTGTCTGCTATTGCTCCGACTGCCAGGCCTTTGCCCGATACCTGGGCACGCAAGACGCGCTGGACAACCAGGGCGGCAGCGACATCGTGCAGGTCCCGGCCTCTCACGTCGTGTTCACGCAGGGCCAGGACCGGCTGACCTGCATCCGCCTGACCGACAAAGGCATGCTGCGCTGGTACGCGAGCTGCTGCCGCACGCCGATCGGCAACACTCTCGCAGACCGGAAGGCCGATTTCGTCGGCCTGATCCATACGGGCCTCGGTCAGGACAAGGCTGCGCTCGCGGCGTCGTTCGGACCGGTCACGATGCGTGTGGGCGTCGACGGCGCCCTGGGCGACAGCAAGCCGAGAGCGGCGGGCATGTTCAGCGGCATCGCCAAGACCCTTGCCATGATCATCATGGGCCGTCTGCGCGGGACCTACCGCGCCAGCCCCTTCTTCGATCCGCAGACCGGCACTCCCGTTGCGAAGCCCCGGGTGCTGTCCACCAAGGAACTTGCGGCGGCCAAGCGCGTCGGCTGAACGCAGCTACTTCGCCTGAAGCTCTTCGCAGGGCTGGATCATCAGGCCGTAGTTGGCCTCCTTGGCATACAGGAAGCGCCCGCTGCTGACTTCGAACAGCAGCTCGGTCGAAACGATGCGGCCCCACCAGGCGCGCAGGAAAAGCAGATCCTCGTTCAGCCACTGCACCTCGACGTTCTGGGCCAGCTCGGCGAAGTCCAGCCGCCAGACGCGCTTGGGGCCCTGCAGCGTGTAGATCTCGATGGTGTTGACGCGGGGCACGCCCTCCTTCGTCGAGTCGATGGTCACCAGACGATGGAAGGCCGCCGTGTCGTGGGGTGAGCGCGGCTTGTACTCGGGGTCGCTGTCGTCCAGCTCGCGCTCCGGCCGTGCGACCAGGCGCTTGACCGACACATGACCCGCCAGCGGCACCAGACGCGGCGCGGAATACTCGACGCTGACGGCGTCGCAACGGGGGGCAGCCTGAGCATTGCAGGCAAGGATCAGCAGGGCGAGAGCGGTGTGGCGCATGGGGCGAGACGCTGAAGGTGGCGGGATGCTGCCAGCCTCAACGCCCCGCGCCGCGGCGGGATGACTTCGTTCGTGGGGGGCGGGCGGCTTTCAGGCGCCGACCGCGACAAGGAAGCAGTAGGCCAGCACCGCGCCCCACAGGCACAGCCCGAACAACGAGGAAGCGCTTCGCATCATGTCGTTCTCCCATTCGTTAGAACGCGGCTGCCGGCGCCTCAGGCACGCAGCAGCTTGTCCGCATAACGCCAAGTTTGCGGGGCTTGGGGAAACACTGTTGCCAGTGCGGTTTCCGACAGGCCGAGATGGCGCTGCAGCAACGGCGTCAGCACCTGGCGGAAGTCAGTGCGCACGGCCAGGTCACGTCCGTCGGCCAGCGCGCTGGCGTCCAGGCCCGGCCATTCGCCCAGCATCTGCCCGCCGGCGACCGGGCCGCCGAGCAGCCAGATGACGTTGCCGCGGCCATGGTCGGTGCCGCCGTTGCCGTTCTGGCGCAACGTGCGGCCGAACTCGCTGACGACGACGATGACGGTGTCCCTGTAGGTGTCGCCCAGGCCCACGCTCAGCGCATCCAGGCCCTCGCCCAGGCTGGCCAGGCGGTTGGCGAGCTGGCCGCGGGCGGCGCCTTGGTTGACATGGGTGTCCCAGCCGCCCACCGCCGTGAAGGCAAGCTGGGTGTGGGCGTCCTTGCGGATCAAGGTACCCAGGCGCCGCGCATCAGCGGCGAAGCTGCGCGCGGACGGCGCACCGGCGTCGGCGCTCGGATCCATGGACTTTCCCTCGCCCGCCGCCATGCTGCGGCTCATCTCGCCGCGGCCCTGGGTGGTGTCGCGCAGCGTGCCGCTGAGCTGCGCATCGTTGGCATAGAGCTTGGCCAACCCGCTTTGCATCTGCGGGTCGTCGATGGCGCGGCGCTGCATCGCATTGGGCCCCAGGCCGAGGCTGGCGACGCTGGCCGTGCCGGCAAAGATGCGCGGCGGCGTGCTGCCCTGGCTGATCGCGCGCGTTGGCGCCGGCTCACCCGGCAGGGCCGTCAGCAGCCGGTTCATCCAGCCATCGGGCGTGGACTTGCGACCCGGCGTACCGGACTCGAGGTAGTCCTGGGCGTCGAAATGCGAGCGCGTCGGGTCGGGCGAGCCGCTGGCATGCACGAAGGCGAGCTGGCCGCCGTCCCAGTGGCGCTTCAGTGGGCTCAAGGATGGATGCAGGCCGAACAGCGAATCGAGCTTGATGAGGCCATCCTCCGCGCCCGGTGCCGCGAGCGCAATCTGCGGGCGGCTGGTGGCGTACTCGCGCTCGCCATAGGGCGCGACGACCGACAGGCCGTCCACCGCGCCGCGCAGCATGACGACGACGAGCTTCTTCTGGGTGCCCCCCTGGGCGTGCACCAGAGACACAGGCAGGCCGCCGAGGGTGAAGGCACCGAAGTGCAGCAATTGACGACGCAACATGGCGGTCACCTTTTCATGAAATCGGGGCTGGCGAGCAGCAGGGCAACCTGCTGGCCCACAGGCTCGGTCGCCAACGTGCGGCGCGTGGGTTCACTGACCGACGCACCCAGGGTGCTGGTCAGCTTCTCGGCGCTGATGCCACTGCGCTGGCCCAGCGTCGTCGCCAGTTGCACGCGCTGCGTCAGCGCCTCGGGGTTGCGCCAGGCGGCCGCAGTGTTCTTGTAGCCATCGGGCGTTTGTGCGCCGTAAAGAGGCTGGCCCGCCTGCGCCAGCGCGGCGAGCAGATTGCGCGGGTCGGCCGGCTGCAGGTCCAGCGCGCGCAGGCTGGACAGCAGGTATTGGTAGGGCGTCTTGAACTTGGCCTGGTAGGCCTCGCGGCTCCAGAACTCATCGGCGCGGATCAAGGTGCGCGCGAACTCGCGCAGGTCGCCGCCCGTGGCCTTGAAGTTGTCGGCGAGCTTTTGCACCAGGCTGGCCGGCGGGTCGTCGGCCACAAAGGCCTGGGCGAACTTGGTGGCCAGATGGCGGGCCGTGGCGGGATGGGTGGCCAGCACGTCCAGCGCGTGCTCGCCCTCGGCCTGGCCGGCGCCCTTGACGCTATGGCCCAGCCAGGTCTTGCTGCCGTTGTCATGCTTGCGCGGCTCGAAGGCGAACAGGTCGCCCGTGCCGCCGACCAGCGCCTTGCGCGTGTCCAGGCCCCAGCCGGTCAACATGCGCGCTAGCTCGGTCACGTCACGCTGGGCGTAGCCACCGTCCACGCCCAGCGTGTGCAGTTCCATCAGCTCGCGGGCGTAGTTCTCGTTGAGGCCGCTGGGCACCCGGGCCTTCAGCTCCGGCCGCTCGGCCAGGAAGCGGCGCGCGCGCTGCGGCGGCGCGTAGCCGGCGACGACGCTCTGGGCGTTGTCGAGGTAGATCAGCATGGCCGGGTGCTTGGCGGTTGCGCCCAGCATGTCGCGGAAGCGCCCGAGCACATGGGGCCGGATGGCGCGCTGCTCGTAATCGGCCACGAGCACGCCGACCGCGTTCTTGCCCGCAAAGACGTTGAAGTGGTTGAACCAGAACTCGGTCAGCACCTCTTCGAGCTGGKCCGGGCTCAGCAGCGCACGCGACAGACGGGCCGTCGCGGCCTGGCCGACGAGGGGGCGGATCTTGTCGCGCACGGCATTGATCGCATCGGCATCGGTCTTCATGCCCTGGGCCTGCTCACGCCGGGCCTCGCGGGCGGCCTTCACCGCCTCGCGGTAGCGACCCAGCAGCTCGGCCTGGCCGAGTTGGAGCACCTCCAGGCTGGCCAGGCGGGCGCTCAGGCCTTCAGGCTGCGGCAGGCGACGCGGTTCCAGTTGCTCGCTGAGGAAGCGCTCCAGCCATTTGTCGGCACCTTGCGCGGCGATGGCGGCGGCGTCGGTCGGGCGCGGGCCGTAGCCCAGGCGGTTGAGCGCGTGCAGGGCGCGCTCATCGACGCTCAGGGCCGGAGCTGCAACCGCAACAGCCGCCTGGCCGCGGCGCGCCGCCAGCATGACGCCGCTCGCCAGGGCGGCGGCACTGCTCAGCACAAAGCGGCGGTTTTTCATGGGGACCTCTCCGGTTTCTTGAACCAGAGAATCGCCCGATTCACGCAAGCTCGTATGGCCGATGCGCAAAGATTTGTAGCGAGGGGCCCCTCTCGCCCGAGGCTGGCCGGCTAGGGGACGATCCGGCGCTCGGCCCGCAAATTCATTGGCCGCGAAGCCAATGCTCAAGGCTGCGCAGCGTGGCGGCTACGTCAAGAGGCTTGTTCCAGTAGCCGTCAAAGCCATGGCGGCGCGCCAGCTGGGAGGCGACGAACTCGGACTCGGCCGTCACCAGCAGGGCCGGCACACCGTCGGGCAGGCCGGCAGCGCGCAGCTGGGTCAGCAATTCGTCGCCACCAATATCGGGCAGGCGCAGATCGCACAACAGCAAATCGACGCGATCCTGCGCCACCAGGCGTCGGGCATCCGCGCCGCTGCGCGCCACCAGCAGGCTACAGCCGGGGCGCAGCTCCAGGATGCCTTGCATCAGCATCACGTTGACGGGATCGTCCTCGACGTAGAGAACCTGGCTTGTCGTCATGCCCGCCCCTTCAAAAGCAGACGGCAGGCTGCAAGCGCCTGGATCGGGCAACACGGCATCGGCAGGGGACAGGCATAGGAACATGACTCGGGATTTTGCTCCGATTATCAAATCTATTAATACAGATGATCAATGCACCCGCCCCTGAACGGGTGGCGTCGCGCTGGATTTGCCAAATATTGCGAGGCGGCCGCCGCGGAAATCGCCTAGGCGCGACGACGCAGTTCGGCCAGCGCCCGCGACAGCGGCAGCCAGCCGTCGGGCAAGGGCCTGCCTGGCGCCCCGTCCGCCGCCGCCATCTCCAGCGCGCGGGCCTGGGCGGCCAGGGCGGGATGGCCCAGCAGTTCCAGCACGGCCTTCAGGCCATGAGCGACGCGGCGCAGTGCGGGCGCATCGCCGCTGGCGACGGCCGCATTGCCCTGCGCGAGATCATCCGCAAAGCGGTCCAGGCAGCCGGCGCGAAAACTCTCGTACAGGGCCTGATCGCCGCCGAAATGCTGCAGCACCGGGTCAACGCCCGTGGCCAAGGCCGCGACCGGTGCGGTGGCCAGGGTGCGCCCCCGCAGCAGCTCGCTGACCGTGTCCAGCAACTCGGTCAGCGGCACGGGTTTGCGCAACGTGCGCACGACGCCGCGGGCGGCCAGCGCCGCATGATGGTCGGGGTGAACGCCGGCGCTGAAAATCACCCACGGCGGCGCACCGGCAGCCTGGGCCAGGCCCTCTGCGAGCAGGGTTTCGGCGGAGCCGTCGGGCAGCATCAGGTCGCTGACGACGAGCTGCCAGCCGCCGCCAGCCAGCGCGTCGCGGGCATCGGCCAGGCGGCGTACGACGCTCAGCTCGACCGCCGGCGCCGCCGGGTCATGGTCCGGCAGCTCCTCGAGAGCCAATTCGACGAAGCGGGCAATCGAGACGTCATCCTCGATCAGCAGCAAGCGCGCGGGCATAGGTATGCGCGCGCTCAGGTCGGCTGGGCCGCTGCGGCCTCGGCCAGCAGCGGTGGCAGCTCGGTGACCAGGGCCGTCTTGTGCACCAGMGGCACGCCCTCCAGCGCAAAGGCATACGGCGCACGCTGCGCCTCGTCCAGCGCGGTCACAACGATGAGGCGGCTGCGCGCGAACTGTGGGTGAGAGCGCAGGCTGGTGATCAGCGCCGCGCCGTCGATGCCCGGCAGCAGGATGTCGATGAGCAGCACGTCTGGTTCCAGGCGGCCGGCCATGGCGAGCCCAGCGATGCCGTCGGAGGCGACGTGCAGCTCGGCCTCGGGCAGTTCGCGCTTGACGACCAGGCTGATGAGGTTCTGGAAGTGCACCGAATCCTCGATGAGCAGCAAGGTCAAGGGGCGTTCGTTCGCTCGGGCGCCAGTGCCTGGCAGCGCTGTCGTCGCACGGCCGGCGCGGGCGGCGAGCCAGGCCTCCAGCGAACTGCGCAGGATGCGGCGGTGGCCGCCTGGCGTTTTCCAGGCCTGCAATTCGCCGCGGTCGACCATCAGCTGCACGGAGCGCACAGCCATGCCCAGCCGTTGGGCGGCTTCGGTGGTCGAACAGGTGTCGGGCGTGGAGGGGGTACGGTTCACTTGCGATATTTTGCCGAATTTGCCGGCAATCGCCGAGCTGGAATATTTGATAAAAATGATCGCATCGGAGAATGCGGCACCGATACGGAGCTAGCCATGTTGTTCACCGCCGCCTTCGCCCCATCCACACCCCCGCTGGCGCTGCCCCATCCTGCCCTCGACGAGGGCCATGACCTTGACCGCAGCGCCCATCGCGTGCGGCTCGGGCATCTGGCGCAAGCCCTGGCCCTGCATGTGGGCATAGACGCCGACAGCGCCCGCCAACTGCGCCTGGCCGCACCCCTGCACGACATCGGCGAGCTCGACGCCAGCCCTGCCAGCGCCGTACCGCCCTGGCCGCTGACGGCCGAGGAAGGGCGCCACCGCCGGCGCACCCAGCCGCACCGTGGCGCGGCCCTGCTCAGCGGCTCGAGCCTGCCCCTTTTCGCCCTGGCGGCCGAAATCGCCCTGTGCCACCGCGAGCGCTGGGACGGCAGCGGTTATCCCGAAGGCCTCAGTGGCGAGACCATTCCGCTGTCTGGGCGTATCGTTGCCGTCGTGGACTATTTCGACGCACTGACCCTGCCCCGCAGCTACCGCCCGGCCCGCGCCGACGACCGCGCGCTGGCGATGCTGGCCGAGCAGGCCGGCAGCGCCTTCGACCCGGCCATCGTCGCCGCCTTTCTGGCCCATGCCCCCGAGCTGATCGCGCTGCGCGACCGCGTCAACGCGACGCGCGCCGGAGAGAGGGCATGACGCGGCTGGCTGCCGCGCTGCTCGGCCTTCTCGGCTTTTTGGCCACCGTCGCCGCCGCACCGGTTTCAGCGGCCCCCAACAACACAACCCCTTCGCAGCGCGTGCAGGACAGCGGCGAGTTGCGGGTGTGCATCTGGCCCGACTACTACGGCATCTCGCTGCGCAACCCGCGCACCGGCCAGCTGTCGGGCATCGACATCGACCTGTCGGCCGCCTTCGCCGCCGACCTCAAGGTCAAGCCCGTCTATGTCGACTCCTCTTTCGCGACCCTCATCGACGACCTGCTGCGCGACCGCTGCGACGTTGCGATGTTCGCCGTCGGCATGACGCCACAACGCGCTCAAGCACTGCGCTTCAGCCGGCCCTATCTGGAAAGCGACATCTATGCGGTGACGACGCGCAGCAGCCGCGTTGTGAAGAGCTGGCAAGACCTGGACCGCCCTGGCGTGCGCATCGCCGTGCAGGCCGGCACCTTCATGGAACCCGTCATGGCGGGTGCCCTCAAACAGGCTAACCTCGTCGTCGTGCGGCCACCCGACACCCGCGAGCGCGAACTCGAGGCCGGCCGCGTGGACGCCTTCATGACCGATTACCCCTACAGCCGCCGCCTGCTGGACAACGCCGACTGGGCCCGCCTCGTCGCGCCGCCCACGCCCTTCTTCGTGCTGCCCTATGCCTATGCCGTCAAGCCCGGCGACGCCGCCTGGCTGACGGCTGTGGATGAATTCGTCGGGCGTATCCAGCGCGACGGCCGGCTGCAGGCCGCCGCCAAGCGCCACGGCTTGAGCGCCATCGTGCGCGAGAAATGAGGCCCCCGGTCCAAGGCGTACCTTGGCCTGCCCCCCGAGGGGGCGGCGATGCTTGGCGGATCGACCGCCAAGCACTTCGCCTGCGCGGGCCGGCTTGGGAACTGGAGTCGGACACAAGCAGTCCCTGCGGACTGCTTGTGCCTACGGAAGGACATGGGCCTCTGGCCCATGGCAGGCCAGGCGCTCGGCCCGCAGGGGAGCTCTGACATGCCCCACCGGAGTCGCTGGCGCCCAAGCATCATCACAGCCAGCGCCGGCGTCCTGCTCGCGGCCACGCTGCTCGCCGGCGCGGGCTACAGCATCTGGCGCGAGAAGCGCGAGCAGACGACCGAGGCCGCCGCCCGCCAGGCGCTGCTCGCGCGCGTGCTCGAGGACCACGCCAGCCGCAGTCTGGACGCCGCCCAGCTGGCCCTGGCCGGCCTGGCCGACGTGGCCGAGCGCGGTGCCCCACCCGAGGTGCTGCAGGCCCTGCTCGGCCAGACCCAGGCCAGCCTGGGTTTCCTGCGCGGCGTCGCCCTGCTCGACGAGGCCGGCCACGTGCTGGCCGCCGCCGACCCCGCCGACCGCGGTGCGCAGATCGCCACGGCCAGGCTTGGCCCGCTGCCGGCCCTGGGCCAGGACTCGCTCGGCGGCTTCGTCGCCGCGCGCAGCCTGGCCAGCCTCGCCGGAGTCGCACCAGGCAGCGCGGCCGCCGTCGTGCCGCCGGGGGTGGGCTTCATCCCGCTGTTGCGCGGCATCAGGACTCCCGGCGGGCGGCCGGCCCTGCTCGCCGCCCTGCTCAACCCCGACGCACTGGCCAACTTCCAGGAACTGACGCTGAACGACGCTCGCGCCGCGGCGGCACTCGTCGACCTGGACGGCCGGCTGCTCGCCGTGACCGCCGGTGCCGACCACCTGGCAGGTGAACGCCTGGCCTCGCTGCAACTGCCCACCGGCCCGCTGGCGCGCGTGCGCACCGGCAGCGAATACGGCCGCTGGGACGGCCCGGGCCTGCGCGATGCCGACCAGCTCGGTGCCTTTCGCGCGCTGCGCACCCGTCCCCTCGTCGTCGTCGTTGAACTGCCCCAGGACGAGTTGCGCACCCAGTGGCTGTCCACCGCATGGGACCTCGGCCTGCCCGCCATCGGCATCGCCGCAGCGTTGCTCGTGCTGTCGGCCGTGGGCGCGGCGGCCCTGCACGCGCGCGAGCGCTCCATGCTGGATCTCGACGAGGCCCAGCGGCAGGTCGCCGAGCGTGAGCGCGAACTCAGCGCCATCTTCGGCAGCGTGCAGGACCTGCTGTTCCGCACCAACGCGGCCGGCCAGGTGACCTTCATCAACGAGGGCTATGCCCGCCTCAGCGGCCATCCCGTCGCCCAGGTGCTGGGCCGGCCGCTGCAGGAGCTGTTCGGCGGCTCGCCGGCCGTGGCCACGCTGTTCGCGGCCGGCGACGTTCACGAAGCCCGGCCGCACGAACTGCGCGCCGACTGGATCGCGGCCGACGGCAAGGCGCGCAGCTTCGAGATCCACCTGGTGCCGCTGCGCCGCCAGGCCGGTGTCCTCGAATGGGTGGGCAGCGCGGCCGACGTCAGCGGCCTGATGCGCGCCCAGGCCGAACTGCGCGCCCAGCTCGGCCTGGCGCGCTCGCTGCTGTCCAGCAGCCCGCTGCCCACGTCGGTGCTGGACAGCGACAACCGCTACCTCGACGTCAACCGCGCCTGGGAGCAGTTCACCGGCCGGCGCCGCAGCGAGGTGCTGGGCCGCAAGGCCGCCAGCTATCTGCGCCCCGAGGAGGCCGCCCTGCACGACAGCCGCGACGCCGAGCTGCTGGCGCGCGGCGGCGAAATGAACTACGAGGCCGTCTGGCAAGGCGGCGATGGCCGCCGGCGCGACCTCTACATCAGCAAGTCCACCTTTCCCGACGCCCACGGCCGACCCATGGGCATCGTCGTCTGCTTCATGGACATCAGCGAATTCCGCGAGGCCGAGCGCGCCACGCGCGCCGCCCGCGACGCCGCCCTGCACGCTTCGCGGGCCAAGTCCGACTTCATCGCCAACGTCAGCCACGAGCTGCGCACACCGCTGCAGTCCATCCTGGGCTTCTCCGAGATCGGCGCGCGGCGCGCGCGTGCCGAGCCCCGCCTGGCCGAGCTCTTCGGCGACGTGCACCACGCCGGCCAGCGCATGCTCAGCCTCGTCAACGACCTGCTCGACCTCAGCAAGATCGAGCGCGGCGCAGAACCGCTGCATCCCGAGCGCCTGGACCTGAGGCCACTGGCCGTCGAGGTCGGCCGCGAACTCGAGCCCCTGCTGGCAGCACGTCAGCTCAGCCTGGCCATGGCCCTGGGCGACGAGGACCTCGTCGTGCTGGCCGACCCGCGACGCCTGCAGCAACTGCTGCGCAACCTGCTCGCCAATGCCATCCGCTTCTCGCCCGTGGGCGGCCACATCGAGGTGACCGCCTGGCAGGACGATGCGGCCGACGAAGTGCGCGTCGACGTCGCCGACCGCGGCCCCGGCATTCCGCCCGACGAGCTGGAGAGCATCTTCGAGGCCTTCGTGCAGTCCAGCGCCACCAAGAACGCCGCCGGCGGCACGGGCCTGGGCCTGGCGATCTGCCGGCGCATCGCCGAGGCTCACGATGGCCGCGTCTGGGCGGCCAACCGCGCCGGTGGGGGCGCCGTCATCAGTCTGGCACTTCCCGCCACGCGCTTTGGCGACACCACGCCGGCGGCGCTTTGACGGCAACATCGAAGGGAACCTCATGGCTGACAGCGACAAGACGAGCGACAAGCTGTTCGCGGGCTCGATCCCGAGGCTCTACGACACCTTGATGGTCCCGCTGATCTTCGACGGCTATGCCGCCGACACGGCGGCGCTGGTCGCGGCCGGCTCGCCGCGCACCGTGCTCGAAACGGCCGCCGGCAGCGGTGCGGTCACCCGCRCGCTGGCGCCGAGACTCGGCGCCGCCGCGCGCTACGTGGTGACCGACCTGAACCAGCCCATGCTCGACTACGCCGCCAGCCAGCAAGGCGCCGACAGCCGCATCGAATGGCGGCAGGCGGATGCACTGGCCCTGCCCTTCGACGATGGCGCCTTCGACGTCGTCTGCTGCCAGTTCGGTGCGATGTTCTTTCCTGATCGCGCCGCCGGCTACGCGGAGGCACGGCGCGTGCTCAAGCCCGCTGGGCGCTTTGTCTTCACCGTCTGGGACCGCATCGAGGAGAACGCCTTTGCCGACGAGGTCACTCACGCCGTCGCCACGGTGTTTGCGCACGACCCGCCGCGCTTTCTCGCCCGCACACCGCACGGCTATCACGACGTTGCGCTGATCCGCGCGGACCTGAGTCGCGCGGGCTTCACCGAGATCACGATCGACACGCGCGCGAAGCTGAGTCACGCATCCTCGGCTCGCGCCGCCGCCACGGCCTATTGCCAGGGAACACCGCTGCGCAACGAGATCGAGGCACGCGACGCCAGCCTGCTCCAGCTCGCCATCGACCGTGCCACCGATGCGATCGCCAGCCGCCACGGCGAAGGCGTGGTGGCGGGCAAGATCCAGGCCCATGTGATCGTGGCGGCGGGATAGCGGTTGCCGCACAGTGCCGCAGGTGACAGCCCCTCACCGCGCCGGCCGCGCAGAATCGCCGCACCGCTTGGAGCCGTCATGACCGCACGCGCCACCTTCACCCGCATGGACGAAAGCAGCCGCGAAGACTGGGGTCTCATCGTGCCCGAGGCGATGAAGATGGCCCGCAGCCTGCCTGACCGCGTGCTCGAGCATCTGCGCCTGCTGGACGGCGACTTCGGCGGCTTCCCGGTCGACCGGCTGACGCACTGCCTGCAGACCGCCACGCTGGCCCATCGCGACGGGCGCGACGAGGAGTACGTTTGCTGCGCGCYGCTGCACGACATCGGCGACACGCTGGGCTCGTTCAACCACCCCGACATCGCCGCCGCCATCCTCAAGCCCTTCGTGACGGAAGAGAACCTGTGGATGGTGCAGCAGCACGGCATCTTCCAGGGCCACAACTTCTTCCACCACATCGGCCTGGATCGCGACATGCGCGAGCAGTTCCGCGGCCATCCGCATTTCGGGCGCACGGCCGAGTTCGTCGAGCGCTACGACAACCCGGCTTTCGACCCGCACGCCCAGGCGCTGCCGCTGGCGTTCTTCGAGCCGATGCTCAGAAGGCTGATGGCCCAGCCGCGCCAGTCGGTCTACAAGGCGGCGATGAAGGCTTAGGCCTTTTGGTTGGCTTTCACAGCCGCCTTGATCAAGGCTTTCAGCGCCGCCTTGTCGATCTTGTCGCCTTCCTTGAAGTCGATGGCGCGACGCACATTGCCTTCCAGGCTGGAGTTGAAGAGACCTTTCGGGTCGGCCAGCGAAGCGCCCTTGGGAAAGGTCATCTTCACGGCGCTCTTGTAGGCCTCGCCGGTGCAGACGATGCCGTCATGCGACCACACCGGATTGCTCCATTTCCACTCCTCGACGATGTCGGGGTCGGCCTCGTGGATCAGCGCCCGCAGCGCGGCCAGCATCTCGCTGCGCCAGCCGCCCAGGCTCTCGATGCGTTCGTCGATGAGGGCTGCGGCCGGCGGCGTGGGGTTTGATGTGCTCATGGCACCGAAGCTTAGCCAGCTTCTCTGAAGGTGATGCCGGCATGCTTCTCGTCGTAGAAGGCCATACGGCCCTTCAGTGCGGCGTGCTCGTCATAGGGCGCTTCATAGGACCAGATCGCGTCCTTGAGGCTGCGACCGCTCTGGGTGATGCTGTAGTAGCTCGCATCGCCCTTGAAGGGGCAGTGGGTCTGGGTGTCGCTGCGTTCGAGCTTGTCGACCTGGACGCTGTCGCGCGGGAAGTACAGGCGCGGCGGCGCGCCGGCCTCGTCGACACGGATGACGTCGTCGGACTCGGCGACGACCTGACCGTCGATGCTGGCCGTGACCCGGTGGGCGACACGGGTCTCGGCAACGGTGTGTTCGGGATGGTCACGGTGACCGGGGGATTTGCTCATGGGGGTCCTTTCATGCGTCAACGGCGACGGCCCGTCCCGCGGCAATCGCCGTTCCTAGCGCCGCAACATCAGCAAGCCCAGCAGCAGGAAGATGGCGTACAGCGCCCTCTGGAACATCAGGGTCGGCAGGCGCTCGCGCAGGCGCGCGCCGAGCGCCATGCCGGCAAACGCCGCGCCCAACGCCACGCCGCTGGCCCAGGGGTCGGGCGGCGCTGCCGCATCCAGGCCGCCCAGCCGTGCAGCCAGGGCGAGGGAGGCCAGCATGAAACTGATGCCCAGAGCCTGGATCAAGGCGCCCCGCCGCAACTGCAGGGATTGCAGAAAAGGCACCATGGGCAGCACGAAGACGCCGGTGGCCGCGCTGACCGCACCGCCGAGCAAACCGGCCAGCGCACCTAGCCAGCCGGCATGCCGGCCCAGGTCCGGCAGCCGCGGCCGGCACAGACCAAACACGCCATAGGCCACCAGCACTGCGCCCAGCGCCAGCCGCGCGCCGCCATGGCCCGTGCCGAGGCTGGGCACCGGGGCGAACAAYGTGCCCAGCACCAGGCCGGTCCACAGCGGCCAGAGCCGCCGCCACAGCCCGGCCGCGTGCGGGCCCAGGCACTGGGCGACATTGGTCAGCAGCGCCGGCAGCAGCATCAGCGCGGCGGCCGGTGCCGCCGGCAGGTGCAGGCTCAGCAATGCCATCGCCAGCGTGGGCAGGCCCATGCCAGACACACCCTTGACGAGGCCCGCCAGCAAAAACGCCAGTGCCACCCAGCCCAGCAGGCTCGCCGACAGCCATTCGATGTCATCCATGCCGACATGGTCCGCGCGCCGGCCACCTGCGTCCATCGCGCAAAGCCGCGCCTATCCTCAGGCATTGCCGAAGGATGAGCCATGACCGCACGCAACCCCCACTACCGCATCGACCCCTTCGACCTGCGCCTGTTCGCTGCCGTGGCTGAAGGCCACACCATCACGGCCGGTGCACGGGCCGTGCACCTGTCCCTGGCGGCCGCGAGCACGCGGCTGCAGGCGCTGGAGCGGGTCGTGGGCGCGGTGCTGATGCAACGCGCCAAGACCGGCGTCACGCTGACCGACGCCGGCCGCACGCTGCTGCGCCATGCGGGTCGGCTGCAGCGCGAGATGGAGGCCTTGCACGCCGGCATGGCCGCGCATGCGCACGGCGTGCGCAGCACGGTGCGGCTGCTGTGCAATACCGCGGCGATCAGCGAGCATCTGCCGCCGCTGCTCGGCCCCTTTCTCGCAGCCCACGCGGACATCGACGTGGAGCTGCGCGAACTGGACAGCCAGGACGTGCTGTTCGCCATGCGCCAGGAGCGCGCGGACCTCGGCATCGTGGCCGACTACGTCAATACCGAAGGATTGGCGACGCGCCCCTTTCGTCGGGACGAGCTCGTCGCCGTGCTGCCCGCCGCATGGGTGAAGGGCCGGGCACGGGACATCGCCTTCACCGAGTTGCTGGCCCAACCTTTCGTCGGGCTGCCGGCAGAGGCGGGCCTGAGCCGCTTCCTGCAGGCCCGCGCGCTGCAGCATGGCCGTGGCCTGCACCACCGCGTGCAGGTGCAGGGCTTCGACGCCATGCTGCGCCTCGTCGCCGATGGCGTCGGTGTGGCTGTCGTGCCGGCACTGACCGCGGCGCGGCTGGCTGGTCCACGTGTCCGTGTCCGCCGGCTGAGTGATGCCTGGGCCGTGCGCCAGTTACTGCTGTGCTTCGGCGAACTCACGCCCGGCGCCGCCGCGCTGCTCGATGCTCTAGTCGTGCAATGAGGACAGGAACTGCTTGAGCTCCGGCGTCTGCGGCGCCCCGAAGAGCGCGGCCGGCGGGCCGATCTCGTGCACGCGGCCCTGGTGCATGAAGATGACGCGGTCCGCCACCTTGCGGGCGAAGCTCATCTCGTGCGTGACCATCAGCAGCGTCATGCCTTCGTCGGCCAGGGTCTCGACGACGCGCAGCACCTCGCCCACCAGCTCCGGGTCCAGCGCCGAGGTGATCTCGTCGCACAGCAAAACCGCCGGCTCCATCGCCAGCGCGCGGGCGATGGCCACGCGCT
Organism: Roseateles sp. P5_E11; assembly: GCF_054049355.1. Classification (NCBI taxonomy): domain Bacteria; kingdom Pseudomonadati; phylum Pseudomonadota; class Betaproteobacteria; order Burkholderiales; family Sphaerotilaceae; genus Roseateles; species Roseateles sp. P5_E11. The sequence continues at coordinate 20,589 of NZ_JBFUMO010000013.1, forward strand.
GCTGCTGGCCGCCGGAGAGCTGGTCGGGCATGGCGTCGAACTTTTCGGCCAGGCCGACACGGCTGAGCAGCTTCGACGCCTGCTCGGCCGCCTCGTGCGCGCTGCGCTTCTTCACCAGCGTCGGCGCCAGCATCACGTTGCGGCCCACGCTCAGGTGCGGAAACAGATTGAAGCCCTGGAAGATCATGCCCACCTGCTGGCGCAGCGCGCGCATGGCCATCGCGCTCTCGTAGAGCAGCGGCTTGCCATTGACGGTCAGCGAGCCGTCCTGGAACTGCTCCAGCCCGTTGATGCAGCGCAGCAGCGTGCTCTTGCCGGAGCCGCTCTTGCCAATGATGGCAATGACCTCGCCGCGCAGGACGTCTAGGTCGATGCCCTTGAGCACCTCGTTGGCGCCATAGGACTTGCGCAGCGCGGTGATGCGCACGATGGGGGCGCCAGGCACGACGGGCGCGGCCTGCAGGTCTTCAAGTTGGGCGGCCATGGGCTTTGCCTTCCAGATGTTGTGCCAAGAGGCTGACGGGGAAGCACAGCGCGAAGTACAGCAGCGCCACGCAACCGAAGACGAGGAAGGGCTTGAAGCTGGCGTTGGCGATCATGCTGCCCGCCTTGGTCAGCTCGATGAAGCCGATGACCGACGCCAGCGCCGTGCCCTTGATGACCTGCACCAGGAAGCCCACCGTCGGCGCGATGGCCAGGCGACCGGCCTGCGGCAGGATGACGTGGCGCAGCTGCTCGCCAAAGCTCAGCGCCAGGCTGCGTGCCGCCTCCCACTGGCCGCGCGGCACGGCGTCCACGCAGCCGCGCCAGATCTCGACGAGGTAGGCGCTGGTGTAGAGCGTCAGCGCCAGTGCCGCGGCCGTCCAGGCCGACACCTCCAGGCCCAGCAGGGCCAGGCCGAAGTAGGCGAGGAAAAGCTGCATCAGCAGCGGCGTGCCCTGGAACAGCTGGACGTACAGCGCGATGGCGCGCCGGGTGCGGGCGCCCATGCCGATGCGCAGCGTCAGCAGCAGGCCGCCCACCACGCCACCGCCGATGAAGGCGATGGCCGACAGGGCCACCGTCCAGCGCAGCGCCAGCAGCAGGTTGCGCACGATGTCCCAGAGGGTGAACTCGATCATGCCGACCGCCTTCCGAAGATGAAGCGCGGGCCGGCCCAGCTCAGCAGCTTGCGCGCTGCGATGGCCAGGGCCAGATAGGCCAGCGTCGCGATGATGAAAGCCTCGAAGGCGCGGAAGTTGCGGCTCTGGATGAGGTTGGCCGCATAGCTCAGCTCCTCGGTGGAGATCTGCCCGCAGACGGCCGAGCCCAGCATGACGATGATGATCTGGCTCGTCAGCGCCGGCCACACGCGCTGCAACGCCGGCGGCAGCACGACGCGCGTGAACACCTGCACGGGACTGAGCGCCAGGCTCTGCGCCGCCTCCCACTGCCCACGCGGCGTGGCCTGGATGCCGGCACGCAGGATCTCGGTGCCGTAGGCGCCCAGGTTGAGCGTCATCGCGATCAGCGACGCAGCCTCGGGCGACAGCTTCACGCCCGCAGCCGGCAGGCCGAAGAAGATGAAGAAGAGCTGCACGATGAAGGGCGTGTTGCGCAGCAGCTCGACGTAGGCACCGAGCAGGCGGCGCAGCCACACCGGGCCGCTGGCGCGCGACCAGGCGCCCAGCGTGGCGATGAGCAGGCCCAGCGGCGTCGCGATGAGGGTGAGCCCCAGCGTCCATGCCAGGCCCTTGAGCAGCAGCGGCCATTCGGCCAGCACCGCGAGGAAATCGAAGCTGATCATGGCTTCGCTCGCTTCGCGTCAGAGCGGCAGGTCGCCGGTGCCACGGCCCAGCCACTTCTTGGACAGCGCCTCCAGCTCACCGGCCGCCTTGGCCGCCGCGATGATGTCGTTGACCTTGGCCAGCAGCGCGTCCTCACCCTTGGCGACGCCGACGAAGCACGGGCTGTCCTTGAGCAGCAGCTTGTATTCGGTGTTCAGCCCCGGGTTGCGCTGCATCAGATTGCCGGCCACGGCGGCGCTGGTGGCCAGCAGCTGGGTCTGGCCGGCGGCAAAGGCGGCGATGGTGGCGTTGTTGTCCTCGAAGCGCTTGTATTCCAGCGTGGCGGGTGCCACCTTGGCCAGCTCCTGGTCCTCCATCGCACCGCGTGTGACGGCCACGCTTTTCCCGCCCAGGTCGGCCCACGTCTTGATCGGCAGGCTCTTGGCCGCGAACACGGCCTGGTAGAAGGGTGCGTAGGCGGCGCTGAAGTTGATGACCTTCTCGCGCTCGGGGTTCTTGCCCAGCGTCGAGATGACCAGGTCGGCCTTCTTGGTCTGCAGATAGGCAATGCGGTTGGCGCTGGTCACCGGCACCAGCTCCACCTTGACGCCCAGCTTGGCCGCGATGAGCTGGGCCACCGCCACGTCCAGGCCCTGCGGCGCCATGTCGGGGCCGACGAAGCCGTAGGGCGGGTAGTCCGTCGGGATGGCGATCTTGATCGCCTTGCTCTTCGTGATGGTGTCCAGCGCGGTCTGGGCCTGGGCAGCGGCGGCCAACAGGCTCAGGCCGGCGATCAGCGTCAGGCGGCGGGAAAGCGTCAAGGTCATAGCAGGGCTCCTAGGTAGGCGGGTTCGGCGGTGGAGGAAGTCGTGGAAGGCAGCGGCGCGAGGGCTTCGCGCAGCTGCTGCAGCGGGTCGTCGTCGGCGGGCAGGCGCAGCGCGGCCTGCACGCTGGACAGGTGCTCGGCCATCAGCGCCTCGGCGCGGGCGCTGTCGCCTGCGGCCAGGGCTTCGACGATGGCGACGTGGTCCTGGCAGGACAGCGCCGCGTCGTGGGAGGACTGGTAGCGCATCGCGATCAGCGTCGTGCGCGCCGTGACGTCGCGCAGCGTGTCGGCCAGCAGGCTGTTGCCCAGGCATTCGGCCAGGCAGACATGGAAGTCACCGAGCAGGAAGCTGCGCGTGCCGACGTCGTCGCCGCGCAGCGCCGCCTGTTCCTGCTGCAGATGCTGGTTGAGCCGCGCGATCGCGTCGGCGGGCAGTTGCGGTTGGCCGCGGATCAGGCCCAGTTCGATGACGCGGCGCGCTTCGAAGGCCTCGCGCACCTCGTCCGGCGTTGGCGCGATCAGATACCAGCCGCGCCGCGCGCTGACGGTGACGATGCCGCGCGCCGCCAGCCGCGTCAGCGCCTCGCGCACGATGGTGCGGCTGCAGTCGAACAGCATCGCCAGCTGTTGCTCACCCAGCCGCGCGCCAGGCGCGAGCTTCTGCGCAAGCACCGCTTCGATGATGCGCTGGCTGATGTCGGTGGCCGAGATGCCCATGGCGGGGGCTTTGCAGCTTCCATGCCAGCGCTCATCTGGCTTGTATGCAAGTCATGCGCACAAAACTGGGCCGGCTGGGCGCCTTGTCGCACCGGCGCGGTGCGGAACAGCCCCAATGCGGATCGGGTCGTTCCGCATCGGCTAGCTTCATTCCTTTTGGAAGGCTTGCCATGGACCTGCAACTGAAGAACCGCCTCGCCCTCGTGTCGGGCAGCACGGCCGGCATCGGCCATGCCATCGCACAGTCCCTGGCCGCCGAGGGCGCACGCGTCATCGTCAATGGCCGCATGCAGCCCGCGGTCGACGCCGCCGTCACGTCGATCAATGCCACCACCGGCCAGGAGGTGTTCGGCTTTGCGGGCGACCTCAGCCAGCCTGACGTGGCCGAGGCGTTGGTGCGCGCGCACCCCGGCATCGAGATCCTGGTCAACAACCTGGGCATCTTCGAAGCCAAGCCTTTCGAGGACATCCCCGACGCCGACTGGCAGCGCTTCTTCGACGTCAACGTGCTCAGCGGCGTGCGCCTGGCGCGGCTGGTGCTGCCGGCGATGAAGGCGGCCAACTGGGGCCGCATCATCTTCATCTCCAGCGAAAGCGCCGTGCAGATCCCGGCGGAGATGATTCACTACGGCATGACCAAGACGGCCCAGCTCGCCGTCTCGCGTGGCCTGGCCGAGTCCCTTGCCGGCACCGGCATCACCGTCAACAGCGTGCTGCCCGGCCCGACGCGCTCGCGCGGCGTCAATGAATTCGTCGAGCAAGTCTCCCACGGCAAATCCTTTGCCGAGTTCGAGACCGAGTTCTTCGAGAAGGTCAGGCCGACCTCGCTGATCAAGCGTTTCGGGACGCCCGAGGAAGTGGCGTCCCTGGTGGCCTATGTCGCCAGCCCCTTGGCCTCGGCCACGACGGGGGCGGCGCTGCGGGTGGATGGGGGGACGACGAAGAGTGCGTTTTAGGGAGGCCAGTCCGGCGCTATAGGCTGCTTCAAGCTGGAAGGGGACATGGGACATGCAGGAAGCGGAGGCGCATTGAGCGCGGCGCCGAAACCCAACGCCTGAAACGAGCGTGCATGTAGAGCTGCCATCTCGCACCTACTTCGCCTCACGTGGGGCCGCCTGCAACAGCTCCATCAGCTCCTTCTTCCAAAACTTTGCCTGGAAGACCGTGCCGTGGCCCGCAGTCTGGTCGGACGCGGGTATCAGCAGGGCACGGCCGTTCTTCACGCGCTTGATGTCGCGCTCCATCACGCCCAGTTCGGGTGGATTGCGCTCGTCATCGGCTGAATTGATGGCCAACAACGTGGCCGTGATGCGCTCAAGCCCGGCGGCCGGGTTGTAGTCACGTGACGACTCCCATTGGTAGAGCACGTCGTTGGCGTCGGCACTGTAGGCGGCGGCCAGGCGGCTATTGACGAGCTCATCCGCCTTGGCCCGCACCGGTGCGATCTTGTTGAGTGCCTGGTTGCCGCCACTGGTAGCCAGGCCATAGAAAACCGAGGCGAACTGCGCGCTGCGTGGTTGTTTGGTGTAGCCGCCGTTGAGCCAATCGGGGTCGTTGCGGATGGAGTCGATGATGAGGCGCCTGAGCATCCAGTTGCGGCCGGACATCTCCACCGGCAACGAGGCCATGGGTACTGCGGCGTCCATCATGTCGGGGTACTTCTGGGCCAGGAGCCACGTCTCCATACCGCCCATCGAGAAACCCAGCACCAGCCGCAGGTGGCGTATGCCCAAATGCTCGGTCAGCAACCGATGCTGAGCGTCGACCAGATCGTCGTAGTTGTACTTGGGGAAAGCCATCCGAAGCCCATCGGACGGCTTGCTCGATTTGCCGTGCCCGATGGCGTCGGGCAGCACGATGAAGTAGCGGCTGGCATCCAGCGGCTGACCCGCACCGAACAGCTCACCGGCAAAGGCGGCAGCGAGCATGCTGGTGCCCGACTGCGTGGTGCCATGCAGCACCAGGACCGGCTCGCCCGTCGGCGCGCCGACGGTCGTGTAGTGAATGCGAAGCTCGGAAAGCACCTCGCCCGTATGGAAGCGAAAGTCCCGCACCACCCAGTCGCCCTCCTTGACTGCGGGAGCGTCCGCGGCGTCGGCGGACAGAACGGTGAATGCGGTCAGGGCGAGCGTGGCAACACTGATCACCCACTTCAAGCCGACATCGGGAATCATGTTGGGCTCCTCTTGGCATGCGGCACTTGCACCTTGGATTGGGCCCGACTGCGTCCCGGCCAAGGATGCCCCAGCCCTTACTTTGGCCTGCCAGTGGAGCGTGTCTGAAGCGRCAACACGAGCTGGAAAACCCTCCTTGCCGGGCAACCGTGGCGAGGCGCTATCTCAATCGACTCGCATGAAGTCTTCAGCGGCGACCCGTCGCACGAAGTGCGCGGCTTTCGAGATCGTCACGTCTCGCCCATCGCCGAACTGCCGCGCCGAAATCCCGGGATTGGCGTGCCGGTCGAATGCCCGCTATAGGCGGCGGATTCAACAGGTCAACGCAACACATTCGCTGAATCTCTCAGCGAGCGTTTGGAAGCCGAGCGTTTTGCGCGGCCTCTCGTTCAATTGTCTTGCGATCGAGTTGAGCTGTAGTTGGGTTAGCCAGAGATGTCGATGCCCTTTGGCAGGTATTCTTTCCATCAACACCCCTGCTGCGCACAAAGACACTTGAGTCCCATGCTCGACTAACAGCTCGTTTGCGAAGTTCGCTACGAACTTGACCCCCATCGACTGGACGAGTTCGCGGACTACGCCCGCACCTGGGTCCGCCTCATCCGCCGCCATGGCGGCATCCACCACGGCTTCTTCATGCCACGCGAGGCGCCGGCTGGGTCAGCCATGAGCTTCGCGAGCCTGGGCGCCACCGGCCCCGCAAACGAAGCCGTCGCCCTGTTCGCCTTCTCTGACGACGACGCCTACCGCCGCTACCGTGAAAGCGTGGCGGCCGACCCTGAAGGGATAGAGGCCAATACGCGGTTCGCGGACCCGCCCTTCAAGAGCTATCGACGATGCTTCCTTGAGCCGGCGAGCGAGTAGGTCTCCCAATCGAAAATGGCCGGGCAGGTCTCAAACCTTGAATCGAGAGAAGAGTCGGCTTCAAGGACCTGCGTGGACACGGCGCAAGCGCCACAACGCAACGCCGAATACGACCAGACCAACTGCCAGCGCTGGCACCAGGGTCACAACGAGGTTGCCGTCCGGCGTGGCCCACGACACGGCACCCGCAGTGACCAAGGCCGCGACAGTCCCGAGCACGATGGCCGGCCATCTGGCTTTCCGACGCTCGCCCTGATTTGCGCTGTTCATGGCTGAGCGAGCGCCTTGGCCAGAATCGGCAGGCTGACGTCCATCCGATAGTCGACCGCCGTATGGTCGTCGCTGAATTCCTCATACACATGCGGCACGTCCATGGCGAGAAGCCGCTTGTGCATTCGCCTGGCGCCATAGACCAGGTTGTATTGGTCGACATCGCCGCAGTCGATGTACAGGGCCTTGAGCGCGACCAGTCCGCGCCCATGCTCTTCGACAAGGCTCAACGGGTCCCAGGCCATCCAGTTCGCCCAGCGCTCGGGAATCAGCTCGCAGGTATCCAGCGTCACCGGCAGGCGAACGCCATAGGGAACTGAAGGATCCGGGTCGAAGCTCGCCGCCTGAGCCAGCATCATGAGGATGTGCACGTCGCTGTCCTTGACCTTCTTGGCCTGCCAGAAGGCGTCGACCCACGCGCCGATCTCGGGTTTCTTGGCGAGCGCCCGAAGCACCGGAACGAATTCGTGTCGATAGAGAAGCTCGAACCCCATGTCGCCGGAATGCACGGCCGCCGCACTCCAGAAGTCCGGATGCAGCAGCGCATGGACCATCGCGCCGTAACCTCCGCTGGACTTGCCGAAGATGCCTCGCCGGCCCGGCCCGCCGCAGCCAAAGCGGGCTTCGACGAAGGGCACTGCCTCAGCCCGCAGGAAATCGTCCCAGCGTCCTACCGCGGCCGAATTCACATATTGATTGCCACCGAGGCGCGTGAAGCAGTCCGGGAAGGCCACGACGACGGGCGGCATGGCGCCGGTCGCAATCAAGCGGTCGAGCCGCTCAGGCAGGTTCTCGCCAAAATTCTTCCAGTTGGTGTGCGCCGGCCCGCCCGCGGTGAACCCCACGATATCGACCAGCAGCGGCAGGCCGCGGCCGTCATGCCCCGCCGGAACGTAGACGTCGATGGCGCGCAGCGTGGGGTCGCCGAGCAGATTGCCAGCGAGCACCTGGCTGTCAATCGCCAGGCGATGGACCGCACCGGCGGCCATGTTCGAGGTTGTGCGCATCCTGATCGTCCTACCCAAAGCCGAATTGTTCGCCCGCTGCTGACGTTAGCTGCTCGCCGCCCGAGGATAGTCGCGCGTCGGCAGTCGGCCCACCCCAAAGCCGACACCGGCCAGTGACCCGCAGCGCGGAATCAATCCGTGCTCTTCGCAAGGCGAGCTGCGAGCTTCATGAGCGTGGGCACACGCTTCCTGCCGTGCATGGCGCGCAATCGCGCCTTGGCCGCGCCAATGTCGATGCCCGCGCACGTCACCAACAGCGGCGGCGTTTCCTCTTCTCGCATGACCTCGAACTGCGCCGAAAGGCCCGGCAAGCGCCGCTTCGAAATACCCACGATGGGCACCTTGCCACCCAGCGCGTGATACAGGTGCTGGCCAAGGCCCGGCGTTTCGTCAGCATCCAGATGGACAAAGCCGTCAACCAGGATGAGCTCCGGTTCCAGGCTGTGCTCGCGCAGCAGTTGCATCACACAGGGCAGCTCTCGCAGGTCGAGTTCTCCTCGCACGGCCTTCTCGACATGGGTGATGTGCGAGATGTAAGTCTGCGTCGCTTCCGCGGCATCCCAGGCGTCGAAGGCCGCAGCGGCAGCATTCGCCTGCGCGCCATCGAAATGAACAGCCACTACGAGTTTCATGCAGGAGTATGAGCCGCTCTGGGAGTGCCGCCGGCTGAAGCCTCCTGCGTTCGCCCTACGATGCACGGCGTCAGCGTGGCGACGCTGGTAAACGCACGGCCGCAGCCGTCCCTGTGAGGGGTGCAGGCTTCGAAACCAGCCGCTGACACCTTGCCTTCTTTTATCCCATGCCGCTTCTTCTCATCATCGACATGCAGGTCGGCATGACCTGGCCCCATTCCGGCGTGCGCAACAACCCGCAGGCCGAGGTGCAGATCGCCCGCCTGCTGGACGCCTGGCGCCGCGCCGGCGCACCCATCGTGCACGTTCGCCACATCTCCCGCACACCCGGATCGCCGTTCTGGCCGGGCCAGCCCGGCGCGGAGTTCCAGCCTGCCCTGGCGCCGCGCGACGACGAGCACGTCGTCGAGAAGAACGTGCCCGATGCCTTCACCCACAGTGGCCTGGAG
>NZ_JBFUMO010000014.1:0-28315 GCF_054049355.1 Roseateles sp. P5_E11
GTCAGCACGGCCAGACGCTCGAAGGCGTCCTGCCGCTGCAGCAGCGGTGCGTCGTCCCACGGCAATTCATCGATGACCCAGGCCTTGACCCATTGGGTGATGGCTTGCCAGCGCTGCGGGCTCAGTGCCTCGTGATCGAAGGCCTGTCGGCATGCGCCCAGATAGGCGGCCAGGGCCACGCCCAGGTCGTCCTCGGCGCGGCCCGGTGCGAGCTGGTTGCGGTAGTGCTGCAGGCAGTGCGTCACCAGGCCAGCCTGGGCACCGGTGCCGAGCATTTCGCTGAGCGCCGCAGCTGCGCCCGTGGGCTCGGCGACGCGGGAGGGCAGGCGCCAGCGCGTGGCGCCGAGCTCGGAAGCCGCATCGGCCTGCGGCGCGTGCGCAAACCGGGACTGCTCCAGGGCCTGGGCCAGACGATGGCCGAGGGCGGATTGCCAGGGGTTGGGTGAAGCGGAAGTGGTCATGGCAGTGCGAGGGCTGTAGGCCGGTGGGAACGCGCAAGGGCGCGCCGGGTCTGGCGCAGGCGTTCGCGGCGGCTGAGGGTCTGGACGGCCGACCAGGTCGTTGCGTCCAGGGCGTGGTAATCGGAAGGCTGGCCTTCGTAGAGCGCGCGGCTGCGAGGCGTGAAGCCCAATGCCTCCAGGCAGACGCGGGCACCGCGGTTTTCAGGGTGGCAGATGCCCCAGACCGTGTGCAGTGCCAGCGTCTCGAAGGCATGGCGCAGCAGCACCTCGCCGCCGCTGAGGCTCAGGCCACTGCCCCAGTGTTCGGGCCTGAGACGGCTGCCGAGTTCAGCGTCGCCAGGCCGGATACCCAGCTGCACGGTGTCAGGGCTTGCCTGCATGGGCATGAGGCTGAACCAGCCGGCGAACTGTTCGTTGGCAGCGCTCAGCGGCACGGCGCAACGCCAGATGCCCAGGCCAGGATGGCGGCGATAGAARCCTGCCAGGCAGGCCGCGAATTCCGCGGCCCAACGTGCCTCGTGCAGGGGCTGTTCATCGGGCAGCAGCTCGCGCACCCGCGGGTCGGCATGCAGGCCCTGGATGTCGGCCGCATCGCTCGCGACGAACTCGCGCAGCAACAGCTTGTCGCAGCGATGGGAGAAGGCCGTCATGCTTCGCGATCCAGCTTGGCGTCGGCTTGCGGCCAGCGCGCCAGCAGATTGATGCCGCCCGCCGTGACGCCCAGCATCCAGCGCTCGCCGGCATGGTCGAGCAGCACCACACGCTCACGCGCACCAACGGGCAGGGCGCGCACGAAGCGCAGGGCCTCACCGTCATCCGCCGGGCTGCGGCCACTGAAGCCCTGCAGGCGCCGCCAGCCGCGGATCAGCACCCAGGCCAGCAGCAGCACGAAGGCCAGGGCGGCCACGGTGCTGGCGAGGTTGAGCATCAGGTTCTGCATGGCATCAATCGTCTTGGGCGGAAACGACGCGCGAGTCCACGTCGGGGTGGCGCGTCAGGTCTTCGCCGGGCGCGGGTCGCGCGCGCGGCGGCTCGGCGGGCACCTCGTCGCGCCGATGCGGGTCGGCGCGGGCGGCCTCCCACTTGAGCTGCTCGCGCACGCCCTCGGCCCAGACGATGACCTCGGCCAGCACGTCGAACAGGTCGGGCGGGATGACTTCGCCCTCCTCGCAGCGCGCCAGCAGCTCGCGCGCCAGCGGCACGTTGCGCACGATGGGCACGCCGGCGTCCTCGGCAGCCTCGCGCATGGCGCGGGCGACGTGATCCTCGCCCTTGGCGCTGACGGTGGGCACGGGGCAGCGGCCGGGCTCGAAGTCGATGGCGATGGCCACATGCGTCGGGTTGACGACCAGGGCATTGGCGCCGCGCGCCGCCGCCTGCTGGTTGCGCTGGCTCCATTCGGCATGGGCCTGCTTGCGCTGCTGCTTGAGATGCGGGTCGCCTTCGCTCTCCTTCATCTCCTGCTTGATGTCGCGCATGCTCATGCGCAGCTTCTTGGTGAAGCGGTGCCGGGTCCACATCGTGTCGAGGAAGGCCACGCCGGCAAACACGCCCACCGTCCAGGCCAGGGTCTTGACCGTGCCCTCCCAGACCAGGCCGCCGAGATGCTGGGGCGGTCTGTCGGTGCCCGAGGCCAGCCGCATCGCGTCGGGCAGCAGCAGCCGCGCCACCGCCCAGCCTATGCCCAGCAGCAGCGCCGTCTTCAGGATGCCCTTGATCAGCTCCACGAGGTTGTCCATCGAGAACATGCGCTTCAACCCTTCGGCCGGGTTCAGGTGTTCGAGCTTGGGCGCCACCTTCTCGAAGGCCAGCACCGGCCCGGCCTGCAGGAACTCGATCAGCGTGCCCAGGACCGCCACGGGGATGACGAGCAGGGCCACCAGCAACAGCGACAGTTCGACGCTCTGCCAGCCCAGCAGGGCGGCGACATGGCCGAAGCCTTCCTCGCGCCAGCCGGCCGACACGCGCGCGAACAAGGCCTCGCACAGGGCTGCAATCCGCTCGCAGGCCATGCGCATGCATAACGCGCCCATCACCAGCCAGACGAGCAGCGTCGCCGTGCTCGTCAGCTCCTTGCCCTTGGCGATATCGCCCTTCTTGCGGGCATCCAGCAGGCGCTTGGCGGTGGGTTGTTCGGTCTTGTCGCCGCTGTCGTCGGCCATGGGTCCCTAACACCTATTTCTAGGGGGTGCAAACGGGGTTTGTGAAAACTTGTTTTCAGCACCGTGACCAGACCTACTTCTAGGGGGCCTTTCACCCCGCTTCGCACAGGGTGGTTGGCACGGCGCGACCGAACGATGCCCGGTCTCAGATTGCGACGGTGCAGCAGTTGTTTCCACGCGTAAACGTGGGGGGCAGCCTCTTGCATACAAAGGAGCAATGTCTACGGGTCAGTCAGTTACTTCTGCTTGCAATGGTCAACAAGCCGGCAAGGCTTGCCCCCATAGTCCGCCCGGTCCAAAAAGCAGGGAAGACAAGTGTTCGGACTCCAACGGATCTGCCAGGTCATGGCGACCGGTGCGTTAGGTGCGGCCCCGCTGATGGGGGCATTCGCCGCCGCGCCGAACTGCCCCTCCCCTTCCGCCGAGGCGTTGCTGGATGCCGCACCGGCCGCAGGCGCCAGCGGCTTCGCGCTGACCGAAAGGCTGTGCCTGGCCACCCTAGTCAGGAGCCGCTCGGCGCCGGTCGAAGTGCCCGAGCCCGAAGTGCCGGCTGCCGAGGTGCCGCCCCTTGCTCCCGTGGCGCTGCCGCCGGCCCCCGCCGTGATCCGCCCGGCACCGATCCGTGACGCCGCCGCGCAGGCACGCATCCGCGCCCTGGCGCCGCTGATGGCCGAAGTGGCCCAGCGCCACGACATCGACCCCCTGCTGCTGCATGCCCTGGCCCACATCGAGTCGCGCCACCAGAGCCAGGCCATCTCGGCGGCCGGTGCGCGTGGGTTGATGCAGGTCATGCCCGCCACCGGCCGTGGCCTGGGTGTGGCCGAGGCGGAGCGCGCGCTGCTGAGCCCCGAGACCAACCTCGAAGCCTCGGCCAGGTACCTGAAGCAGCTGCAGGCCCGCTTCGGCAACGACCTGCGCCTGGTGCTGGCCGCCTACAACGCCGGCGAGGGTGCCGTCGAGCGCCACGGCCGGCGCGTGCCGCCTTTTGCCGAGACCCAGGCCTATGTGCGCAATGTGATGGCCGTCTACACCGAGTTGCGCCGTCGCTTMGGAGTTCAGGCATGAGTGCCGTGAAACGGCCCGACGGCCTCTCGGGCTACTTCGCCGCGGCCGACCAGCCGCGCGAAGGGCTGATCGCCCGCTTCAGCGACCTCTTCCTGGTTGCCGGCATCGTCGCCATCGTCGCCCTGATGGTGCTGCCACTGCCACTGTGGCTGATCGACCTGCTGGTGGCCGTCAACATAGCCTCGGGGCTGGTGCTGATCCTGATCGCCGTCTACGTGGCCGGTCCACTGGAGTTCTCGGTCTTCCCCAGCGTGCTGCTGATGACGACGCTGTTCCGGCTGGCCCTGTCCATCGCCACCACGCGGCTCATCCTGCTGCATGCCGACGGCGGCCACATCATCGCCACCTTCGGCAAGCTGGTGGCGGGCGGCAACCTGGTGGTGGGCCTGGTGGTCTTCCTCATCATCACGGTGGTGCAGTTCATCGTCATCGCCAAGGGCGCCGAGCGCGTGGCCGAAGTGGCGGCGCGCTTCTCGCTGGATGCCATGCCGGGCAAGCAGCTGTCCATCGATTCCGACCTGCGCTCCGGCCTCATCGACAAGGACGAAGCCAAGCGCCGCCGCCGCACGCTGGAGCTGGAAAGCAAGCTGCACGGCAGCCTCGACGGCGCGATGAAGTTCGTCAAGGGCGACGCCATCGCCGGCATCATCATCATCCTCATCAACCTGCTCGGCGGCCTGGCCATCGGCGTGCTGCAGCAGGACCTCAGCATGGGGGACGCGGTGCACCGCTACTCCATCCTGTCCATCGGCGAGGGCATGGTGGCGCAGATCCCGGCCCTGCTCGGTGCGATGGCCGCGGGCCTGCTGGTGACGCGCACCAACGACGACGAGAACGACCGCCACCTCGGCGACGCCATCCGCAAGCAGCTCGGTGCCAAGCCACGCGTGCACCTGATGGCCGCCGGCATCTGCCTGCTGCTGGCCACCGTGCCGGGCTTTCCGCCGCTGGTGTTCGGCCTGCTGGCCGTCGTGTTCGGCGCGGCTGGCATGCTGCTGATGCCCAAGGGCCGCGACTGGCTGACCCGGCGCATGCCCCAGCTCAGCCCGCGGCGCGGCAAACCCGAGGCCGGCGCTTTCAAGACGGCGCAGCTTCGCGTGCGACCCTCCGTGCCGCTGCTGCTGGAACTGCCGCAATCCATGCTCGGTGACGGTGGCCTGGCGGTGACGCGCGCCATCGAGGCGATGCTGGACGAGCTGCAGCTCGACCAGGGCCTGCCGCTGCCGCGCGTGGCCCTGCACGGCCGCCTCGGCCGCGAGGGCTGGCGCCTGCTCGCGCATGAGGTGCCACTGTCCGAAGGCGGCCAGGCCGGTGACGCCGCGGCCCTGGCCGAGCAGGTGCGCCAGGCCCTGCGCCGCAACGCCTCGCTGTTCATCGGCATCCAGGAAACCAGCGAGCTGCTGACCCGCGCCCAGGCCGAACTCGCCGATGTGGTCAAGGAAGTGCTGCGCGCGCTGCCGGTTCAGAAGGTCACCGAGGTGCTGCGCCGCCTCGTGTCAGAGGAAGTCTCGATCCGCAACCTGCGCGACATCCTGGAAGCGCTGGCCGATGCCAGCCAGCGCGAGAAGGACGTGCAGGCCCTGACGGAGATGACGCGCATCGCGCTGCGTCGCCAGACCCACCACCGCATCTGCCCCAGCGGCGAGCTGCAGGCGCTGATGCTGTCGCCCGAGCTGGAGGCGCTGCTGCGCCAGAACCTGCATGTCAGCGGCGGCGCTACCCAGCTCGCCATCTCACCCGACGTGGCGCGCCAGCTCGCCGCCGATGTGCAGGCCCAGGTCGAGGCGCTGCGACCGCAGGCCCTGGTCTGCGCCGTCGACCTGCGCTGGCACCTGCGCAAGCTCATCGAGACCGAGTGCTTCGACACCCCCGTGCTGTCCTTCCACGAACTGCTGCCGACGCTGCGGCTCACGCCGCTGCACCACCTGCCCCCGCCGGGGTCCAGTCCCAACGCTTCAATTCAGGCGCCTTCCCCACAGGCAGCACTGCTCGCCGCATGACCTCAAACCTCAAGATCGCCGCAGCCACCACGCTGCTGCTGGCCCAAGCCCTGCCGCTATCAGCGGCGCCGCTGCCCGAAGGGCTGCGCGCCGTCAAGCTCGAGGCGCGCGACCAACCCATCGAGCAGTTCCTGCAGGGCCTGTTCTCGGGCAGCGACATCCCCGTCGTCGCCAGCGGCGTGCAGGGCCAGGTCAATGGCCGCTTCGAGGGCACGCCGGCCAAGCTGCTGCGCGACCTGAGCCGCGCCTACAACCTGCTGAGCTATTACGACGGCGGCGTGCTCTACATCGCACCGGCCAGCGACACCCAGACGCGCAGCTACCTGCTCACGCCCGCTGCCGCCTCGCAGGTGCAGCGCGCCGCACAGGCCCTGCAGCTGCCCGATACGCGCAACACGCTGAAGTTCAGCGACGACGGCGCCCTGCTCGCCGTGGGCGCCAAGCGCTTCGTGCAGCAGGTCGACGAGCTGGTGCGCCAGGTGCGCCCCGGCACGACGGCGGTGGCCAWGAAGTCCTGGGCGCCGCAGCAACAGCAACCGCTGCCCGACTACCGCATCTTCTACCTGCGCTATGCCTGGGCCCAGGACGTGCCGATGAGCTTCGGCGGCCAGCAGACCACCTTGCCCGGCGTGGCCAGCATCCTGCGCTCGCTGGTCGGCCAGCCCAGCAAGGCCCGCGTCATCCCGGCCGCCGACCCCACCCGCGCCCAGGGCAGCCAGCGCGCGCGGGGCGGCGCGATGCGCGGTGCGGGCAACACCACGACGCTCGGCCTCGTCGACGACGCCGCGCCCGGCATGCGCGGCACCGACACCCTCGTCGCGGCCCTCACCCAGGTCGGCTACGGCCAGCCCGGTCAGGACACCGCCGAGCCGGCGGCGCCGCCCGACTTCGCGCCGCGCATCGAGGCCGACCCGCGCCTGAACGCCGTCATCGTGCGCGACCTGCCCGAGCGGCTGGAGCGTTATGCCGCCCTCATCAAGTCGCTGGACGTCGAGCCCCAGTCGCTGGAGATCGAGGCCACCATCATCGACATCAACACCGACCGCATGCGCGAGCTCGGCATCAACTGGCGCTACAACCACGGCCTGTCCAGCCTGATGTTCGGCAACGGCACGGCCAGCGACAACCGCCTCAACGGCCAGGTCGATCCGACGCCCACCAACAAGGGCGGCGTCATCTCCGCCGTCATCGGCGACCGCTTCCCCTTCGTGGCCCGCATCACGGCCCTGCAGAGCGACGGTGCGGCCAAGGTCGTCAGCAGCCCGCAGGTCGTCACGCTGTCCAACGTCGAGGCGGTGTTCGACAACAGCTCGACCTATTACGTGCGCGTCGCCGGCCGCGAGGACGTCGACCTCTTCAACGTCACCGCCGGCACGCGGCTGCGCGTCACGCCCCATGTGTTCAAGGAAGGTGACGAGCCGGCCCGCATCAAGCTGCTGGTGCAGATCGAGGATGGCGGCCTGACCGGCCAGAGCGTGGACAACCTGCCCATCGTCGAGCGCTCGGGCATCAACACCCAGGCCCTGATCTCCGAAGGCGAAAGCCTGCTGATCGGCGGCATGGTGCGCGACAGCTCGACGGCCGGCGTCGACAAGGTGCCGGTGTTGGGCGACATCCCGCTGCTGGGCAACCTCTTCAAGACCCAGCGCAAGGGCGGCCAACGCATCGAGCGCATGTTCCTCATCACGCCACGCCTGGCCAGCAGCAAGGCCGCGGCCGACGTGATGGAAAGAGCCCGCCAACCGCTCGCCAATCCGGCCAGCCCGGCCAGTCCGGCCGCGCCCACCGGGCCGACCGGCAGCGAAGGTGCTGCGCAGCAGGAGTGATGCCATGAAGTCCCATCTCCCCGCCTCGATGCTCGAACTGCGCGTGCTGGCCGGCCGCCAGCTCGGCGCGCGTGCCCGGCTGGACGCGCAGCACGACCTGCTCGTCTGCGGCCTGAACTCGGCCAACCAGGCCGACACCCAGTTCGCCGACATCCTGCTCGCCAGCGAGATCGACTTCCAGCTGCGCGTGATCCCGTCCGGTGCCGGCCGCGTCAGCCTGCAGCTCGTCTCCGGGCATGCCGTGCTGGCCGAGCGGGCCCTGATGCCCGGCACCGCCATCCACGCCTGGGCGCCGGGCCAGCCGCTGCAGCTGGGTGATGCGCTGGTGGCTTATGGCCCGGCCGACCAGGACTACTGGCCCGAGCCGGTGCTGCATGACGGCCCCGAGCTGCCCGCCAGCGAGCGCGCTCAAGGCATGCGCGCACCCACTGCCGCGCCGCGCGCCCGCCCCGTGCTCGAAGGTGTGCTGACGGCGCTGGGCCTGGTCATGGTCATCGGTGGCGCGTCGTTGGCCTGGCGTGGCGGCACGCTGCGCGAAGCCGGCCAGGTCGTGGCCAAGGTCGTACCGCCTGCCCAGGCGGCCACCGCTGCAACTGCGCCCGACCTGCTGGCCAGTGCGGTCGAGGTCTTCCGCCTGTACGGCATCGCCGCGCAGGCGGCCTGGTCGCCCGAAGGCGAGCTGGTGCTGCGCACGCAGGAGCGCGACGCCACCCGGGTGCAGGCCGCCGCCGCCGCGGCCAAGCGCGACATCGCCCACCTGCCGGCGCTGCGTATCGACAACCGGCCGCCGGTGGCCGCGGCCGCTGCGCCCGCTCCGGCGCCCGACGATCCGGCCAAGCGCCTCGTGGCCGTCGTTGACAACGCCGACAGCCCCTACTTCATCACCGCCGACGGCAGCCGCTACTTCAGCGGCGCCCTGCTGCCCAGCGGGCACCGCGTCGTGCAGATCGCCGAGCGCGCCGTCATCGTCGAGCGCGATGGCCAGCAAACGCGGCTGACCCTCTGACCCCTGTTTCGCCCACTTTCCCCAACCCTCCCACAAGGAGACTCCCATGTCCAACGCACTTCTCAACACCCTCGCCGCCGCACCCGTAAACGGTTCCACGGGTGGCAAGACCAACGGCGGCGGCTCCTGGTTCGAAGCCATGGCCGATGCCTGGGGCAAAGCCCTGGACAAGCAGGCCGGCGACATCGAGACGGCCTCCAACGCGATGAACAACGGTGGCGACACGCCCTCCGCCGTGACCGAGTTGACCGCCATGTCGCTGAAGATGAGCTTCCTGGCCAGCAGCTCGCACACCGCCGTCTCGACGGTCGGTTCCGCCCTCGAAACGATGGCGCGCAAGCAGTGACACCCGGCCTCGCCATCGCCCCCCCGGTGGCCGACGTCCAGCTCGGCGCAGGGGCTTCGCTGTCCAGCCTTGGCCAGGTCGCGCCGACGGCCGACGTGGCGGGCTTCGAGCGCGCCATGGCGAGCGCGGTGCAGCGCCTGGGCCCGGCCGAGTCGCCCGCCCAGGCCATGCAGCGTCTCGTCCAGCCGCTGGACCACATCAACGCCGAAGCGTCGTCGCTGGGGCGCGACGCCCGCCTGGCGGCGGCTTCGGGCCAGGAACTGACGCCGGGCGAACTCGTCAACCTGACGGTGCGCTGCCAGGAGTTCATGTTCCATTGCCAGCTGACCTCGAACATTGCCAATCGCACGTCCGAAGGCTTGCAACAGCTCTTTAGGCAACAGTCGTGATGAAACCACTTCGAAGCCTTTGCGCACTTGCGCTGACTGCCCTGCTCGCCGCTTGCGGCGAGCAGGCCCTCTACGCGAAGCTCGACGAGCGCCAGGCCAATGACATGGTCTCGGCGCTGCGACTGGCCGGCGTGCCGGCGCAGAAGAACGCACGCGAGGACGGCTTCGAGGTGCTCACCGGCGAGGCCGACTTCGCCCGCGCCGTGCAGATCCTCAAGGCGCAAGGCCTGCCTCGCGAGGACTACGACAGCCTGGGCAAGGTCTTCAAGCGCGAGGGCTTTGTGTCGACGCCGGTCGAGGAGCGCGCGCGCCTTATGCATGCGCTGTCGCAGGAGTTGTCGCACACGCTGACCAGCATCGACGGCGTGCTGCAGGCCCGCGT
This sequence comes from Roseateles sp. P5_E11, assembly GCF_054049355.1. NCBI lineage: Bacteria > Pseudomonadati > Pseudomonadota > Betaproteobacteria > Burkholderiales > Sphaerotilaceae > Roseateles > Roseateles sp. P5_E11. Next base: position 9,638 of record NZ_JBFUMO010000014.1, read on the forward strand.
GACGCTGGTGGTGCCGGAGCGCCACCCGCTGTCCGACAAGGTCCAGCCCTCGTCGGCCTCCGTGATGATCAAGCACCGCCCCGGTTTCAATGTCGAGGCGTTGCTGCCCAAGGTGCGCGCCCTGGTGGTCAACAGCGTCGAAGGCCTGCCGTATGAAAGCGTCTCGGTCGTCGCCTTCGCGGCCGAGCCCACGCCTGTGGCCCCGCCCATGCCCGAAAGCCAGGCCACGGTGCCACTGGTGCTGGCCGTCGCGCTGGGCTCGGCCAGCCTGGGTGCTGCGGGCTGGCTGGGTTGGCGCCGCCGTCGGGCTCAGAACCAGCTCGCGCTGGAAGGAGGCGGCCATGACTGAACGCCAGCTGCGCGCGCACGTCGCACGCCGCCTGCTCGAAGACGCGCCGGTGGAGGCCCGCACGCTGAGCTGGGCCCAGCTCGACGCAGCCCCCGCCTGGCTGGCGCTGGAGCGCGATGAGCTGCTGGCGCTGGCCCGGCGCTGCGGCTCCGTGCTCGCCGCGCCCGCGCTGCGGCTGTGGATTGCCGGGCCGCTGCGGGAGCTGGCGCGCACCGCGCTGGGCGCGCCCTGGTGGCGGGCGCTACGCAGTGCGCAGGACTGGCCGGCCCTGCCCGCCGGGCTGCCGGCCAGCCTGAGCGACTGGCCCGACGTCACGACGCCGGAGGCCTTGAGCCAGCGCTTCACCGAGGCCGGCGCCGCGGTGCTGCTGGCCGGCCTGCCGCATGGCTCGCTGCGCCATGCGGCCAGCCGCCGGCTCGGGCCGGTCGCGGCCTGGGTGATGCCGCAGGCCACGGCCCTGGCGGTGTTGCGTGAAACGCTGGCCTTGCAAGCAAGGGTCATTCAATGAACAACTTCATGCTCTGGCATCGCGACCCCCAGGCCAGGTTGGGCATCGCCTCGGACCGGCGCGTGCTGCGTGCCGCCGAGGTGCCGGCCTTGCAGGATGCGCAGCAGCTGCTCGATGCCTTGCGCGAGCTGCTGGAGCAGGAGCAGTCGCGCATCGACGCCGCCCGCGAGTGCGCGCACGCCGAGGGATTGAAGCAAGGCCTGGCCCAGGCCGAGGCCGAGTCGCGCGCGCACCGAGCCGACACGCTGGCTCGACTCACCTGCGCTCACGAGGACGAACGCCTGCGACTGCAGCGCGAAGTGGCCGGCCTGGCACTGGACATCTTTCAGAAGCTGCTCGGCCAAGTGCCCGCCGAAGAGCGCCTCGCCCGCCTGGCCGCACAGGCCGCGCGCGAGCTGCTGCCGGCGCGCACCTGGCGGCTGCAGGTGCACCCCAGCCAGCTGCCCAACCTGCACGACGCGCTGCAGGCTGCCGACCCCGAGAACAAGACCGGCTTGGCGCAGGCCGAGATCGTGGCCGACGCCGAACTCGTCGAAACCGACTGCCGCCTGGTCACGGAGTTCGGCAGCGCCGATGCGGGCGTGGCGACGCAAGTGCGAAGGCTGGCCCGCGCCTGGGGGCTCAAGCCATGACGCTGAGCCTGGACGTCGAGGTCGGCACCGACACGCTGCGCCGCAGCCTGCAGCGCACCCGCACCGTCGCCACGCTGGGGAGAGTCGTGCAGGCGGGCGGCACGCTGATGCGCGCCACCGGTGTGCAGGCGCGCGTCGGCCAGAGCTGCCGCGTCTTCGATCCCTCGCGCCCGCAGGACGAGGGCCTGCTGGCCGAGGTCATCGGCTTCCAGGGCCACGAGGCCATGCTCGCGCCACTGGGCTCGTTGCAGGGCCTGCCGGTCGGCGCCGCCGTCGAGGTGCTGCACGAAGCCGCGCAGCTGCCCAGCGGCCCGGGGTTGCTGGGTCGCGTCATCGACGCCTTTGGCCAGCCGCTGGACGGCGGGCCCCCGCTCGACCTGCTGCCACGCGTGCCGCTGTATCGCGACGCGCCCTCGCCGCTGCAGCGCCGCCCGGTGCATGAGCCGCTGGTGTGCGGCGTGCGCGCCATCGACGCGCTGCTGACGGTTGGCGAAGGCCAGCGCGTGGGCATCTTCGCGATGGCCGGCGGCGGCAAATCGACGCTGCTGGGCATGCTGGCGCGCAGCACACGGGCCGAGGTCAACGTCATCGGCATGATCGGCGAACGCGGCCGCGAGGTGCGCGAGTTCCTGGAGGACAGCCTCGGCCCCGAAGGCCTGGCGCGCTCGGTCGTCGTCGTCTCCACCTCGGACCGACCGGCACTGGAGCGGGTGCGCGCCGCCTACGCGGCCACGGCGATTGCCGAGGGCTTTCGCGCCCAGGGCTCACGCGTCGTGCTGATGATGGACTCGGTGACCCGCTTCGCGCGCGGCCTGCGCGAGATCGGGCTGGCTGCCAACGAGCCGGCCGTGCGGCGCGGCTATCCGCCCTCGGTGTTTGCCGAGCTGCCGCGGCTGTTCGAGCGCGCCGGCAACGACGCCCACGGCACCATCACCGCGTTCTACACGGTGCTGGCCGAAGACGAGGACGGCAACGACCCGGTCGCTGAAGAAGTGCGCTCCATCCTCGACGGCCATCTGGTGCTGTCGCGTGCGCTGGCCCAGGCTCAGCATTACCCGGCCATCGACGTGCTGGCCAGCGCCAGCCGCGTCTTCACCCGCGTGACCCAGCCCGAGCAGCAGCGCGACGCCGCCCATCTGCGTGCGCTGATGGCGCGGCACAAGGAGGTCGAGTTCCTGCTGCGGGTGGGCGAATACCAGGCCGGCAGCGACCCGCTGGCCGACCAGGCCATCGAGCGCATGCCGCAGATCAAGGCCCTGCTGCAGCAGGCCACGCACGAACCCAGCGACTGGGACGGCTGCCTGCAGCATCTGCGGGAGATCGTGTCGTGAACCAGCTTTCCGACATCGAGGCACGCCAATGGCTGCGCCTGCGCCAGCTGCGCGTGCAGCGGGCACGCCTGGCGCTGGCGCAGGCGCAGGCCGAAGAGCGCCAGGCCGTCGCCGCGGTCGAGGACCGCGAGGCCCGCATCGAGCAGGGCCGCAGGCTGATCGTCGAGCTGGCGTTTCACTGGGGCGGCGCCGGCAGTGCCGACATGCCGCGCTGGGTACACCAGGTGCAGGCCCACGGCGAGGCGTTGGCCGAGCGGCTGGAGCGCGATGAATACGCCTTGCTCGACGAGCGCGAGACGCTGGGACAAGCCCAGGCGGAAGTGCAACGACGCCGTGCCGAGCTCGCCCGTGCCCAGGCCCGCGAAGACGCCGTAGACGCGACGCTGAAGGACCAGCGCCGCCAGGCCAGCCAAGCCCGCGAGCAGCAGGCCGAGCTGGAAACCGAAGACGCCTGCCGGACGCTGCATTGACATGAAGCTGCTGCCCATCCTGCTGCCCCTGGTCGCGATGCCGCTGCGCGCGCGATCCGCCATGGCGACGCCGGAGGCCCTGCCACCTCAGGACGCCCACCGCGACGCCGGCGATGAGCCCGACTGGCGCAACGCCTACCTGCGCCTGCGTGAGCAGGACCCGTCCGAGCCCGAGCCCGTGCTGCCCATCGCGCCGGCGATGGCGCGAACCCCACGCGATCAGGCACCCGAGATGACGGAGGTCCGCAGCGTGTCGGCCACGCCCACCACGGAACGTCTCGAAGCGATGCGGCAACTCGGCGAAGCTGCCCCGTCGGCAAATCCGCAGGCGCGTGCCTGGCAAGTCGAGTTGCCCGCGGTGGCCGGCCCGGCCTGGCAGCTGCGCGTCGAGCAAGCCCAGCCGCTGGCGCCATTGAACCTGGAGCTGCGCGTGCCGCAAGTCGCCCAGGCCCAGGCCCGGCAGCAATTGAGCGACCTGGACAAGCGACTGCGCGATGCCGGGCATGATGTGCTGAGGTCGCGCCTGCGCGACGGCGCACGAACGGACAAGCGGCGCCGGCCTGCCGACGAGGTGGAATCATGAGCGCAGTGCCGGGCCGCCCCAAGCAAGCTCGCTCCCGCTTGGCGGGACAGGCCGAAGGCCGAAGGGTGCACCAATGACCAGCATCACCGCCATCCAGGCCCTGTCGCCGGCCGAGACTTGGGAGGCGTGGCAGGCCTTGATGCAGGCCTCCCTGGGTGAGGCCGAAGGCGCGGGCAGCGTGGAAGCCGGCCAGCCCCATCTGCAGCCGCAGCCGACAGAGGCGGCCCAGCCGCTGAGCGCGCTGAACCTGTCGGGCGAGGCCAGCCCGTTGCTACAGACCCCTCATGCGCATCACGCGCATCAGGTCCAGCACGCCCATGAACCCCAACCCGCAACGGCCGCGGTGCCGCAGCCGCTGGCCGCTCCCGACGTACCGACGGTGGCTGCGATGCCCGCAACGCAGGCATCGCAGGACAAGCCGGCCACACCATCACCGGTGCATTCACCATCGGCCGGGTTGCTCGGCGATACACCGATGGCCGCCACGCGGCTTGCCGATGCGGGTGCGACCGTGCTGCCGATGGCGCCGGTGCTGATGGCGCCGCTGACACTGCAGAACGGCCCCGAGCTGCGCTGGCGCGCGCAGGATGCCGCCAGCTGGCGGCAGCTGTTCGATGACGCAGGTCGCGATGCGCCGGACGAACAGGAGCCGCCGGTGCTGCCGACGCCTGAAGCCATCGAGCTCGAGGCCATGCCGCCGTGGGCGCTGCTGCTGTTGGCCCGGCTGCGCGAGGCGACCCTCGCGCCCCCCGCCGCGGCGGCTTTGCGCCCGGCCCTGCAGGCCTGGCGTCTGGGCCTGCCGGTGCTGCTGGCCAGCCCAGCCGGCCTGGCCAGCCTGCAAGCCAGTCGCGATGCCACCACCTGGCAATGGCGGCGCTGGCCGGCGCGTTGGCGCACGGCCCGTCCGGCCACGATCGAGCGCTGGTGGACGGTGCGCCTGGCGCTGGGCCCCCAGGGCCGCCCGCGCACGCTGCGCGACCTGGCCGGAGGTGCGGTGCCCGCGCCGGGCCAGGTCAGCTGCGAGCTGCGCCTGGACGACGTCGCGCCAGGCATCGCCCAATGGACCGAGGTGCTGGTGCAGGCCCCCGCCAGCGCCAGCCTGCGAGCGCTGCTTGCCGCGCGGCCTTCGATCCCCTGGCTGTTGTGCAACCAGGCCCTGTGGCCTCGGGAAACGCCATGAGCGCCGCCCGGCCGTCCGAAGGCGCGCAGCTCCCGCTTGGCGGGACCGCGCGCAGCGCGAAGGGTGCCTCAGTGCGCCGCGTCGACGCCGATCTGCTGCACGCCCTGGGCGAACTGGGCGAGGCCCTGGCCATCCTCGATGGCGACTTCCTCGTCGCGCTCAACGCGCCCATGCAGGCTCTGCTGCCGGGCGAAGTCGGCGGCCTGGCCGAGGACTGGGCGCAGCCCCTGCACGGCTTGGCCAGCGCGCTGGTGGCGCCGCTGGGCGTGCGCACGCGCTGCGGCGTCAGCGGCGAGTACGTGGCCCAGCGCGTGGCCCTGGATGCTCGCCATGTGCTGCTGCGCCTGGACGACGAGCGCGAACGCCTGCATCACCTGCAGCGCCAGCTCGACGACCGCGAGGGCCTGCTGTTCACATCGCGCTCGCTGACGGTCAGCGAGATGGGCAGCGTGCTGGCGCATGAGCTGAACCAGCCCATCGGCGCCACCGCCAACCTGTTGCGCGGCCTGAAGCTGCGCCTGGCCCGCCGCCATCCGGATGACACTGACGAGCTGGCCGCGCTGGACAAGGCGGTGCAGCAGGTCACGTATGCCAGCCAGATCATCGGCCGGGTGCGCGAGTACACGCAGTCACGCCAACCCAAGACCGAGAGGCTGGACCTCGTCGAGCTCGTGCACCAAAGCCTGGGCCTGCTCGACTGGGACCTGCAGCGCGAGGCCGTGCGCCTGGTGCTGCGTCTGCCGATGCAGCCCGTGCCGGTGCAAGGCGACGCCGTCATGTTGCAGCAGGTGCTGATCAACCTGCTGCGCAATGCGCTGGACGCGCTGCGCCTGGACCGGCCGGCCGAGCCGCTGATCGACATCGAGCTGGTCGTCGACGGTGCCCGCGCCGAGCTGCGCGTGGCCGACAACGGCCCCGGCATCACGCCGCAGACTGAAGCCCGGCTGTTCGTGCCCTTCAGCTCCACCAAGCCCAACGGCATGGGCCTGGGGCTGTCCATCTGCCGCTCGCTGATCGAGATGCACCAGGGCCGGCTCTGGTTCACGCGCCGCGACGCCGGCGGCTGCTGCTTTCACTTCGCTCTGCCGGTGACGGCGGCGGCGACCCCACCCACTCTGGAGAGGACGACATGACCCCTCGGCAAATCTACGTGGTGGATGACAACCACGAGTTCCGTGACTCGCTGCGTTTCTGGCTCGAAGGCTTCGGCTGCCAGGTGCGCGACTGGGGCGACCCGCGCGATGCGCTGCAGTCCCTGGCCCGCGTGGCCGTGGGCACGACCTGGCCCGAGTCCACCTGCCTGATGCTGGACGTGCGCATGCCCGAGCTGTCGGGGCTGGACCTGCACGACGCACTGCGCGAGCGCGGCATCCACCTGCCCGTCATCTACATGAGCGGCCATGCCGACGTGCCGCTGGCCGTGGCCGCGATGCAAAAGCGCGGTGCCGTCTCGCTGCTGGAGAAGCCGCTGGACGACGTGGCGCTGAGTGCGGCCCTGGACCGCGCCTTTGCGCCGACGGATGTGGACAGCGGCATCGACACCGAAGTGGAAGGCTCGCGCGAGGAGTTCGAGCGCCGCTCTCAGACGCTGTCGCCGCGCGAGCGCCAGGTGCTGTCCCTCGTCGTCAAGGGCCTGATGAACAAGAACATCGCCGACGAGATCAAGCTGTCGCTGAAGAGCGTGGAGCTGTACCGCTCGCGCGGCATGCGCAAGATGAAGGCGCGTTCGGTCACCGAGCTGACCMGCATCATGGTGAGTCGCCGAGCATGAGCTTCATTCCCCAAGCACTGACGCAGGCGTCGAGCTGGCACTACCTGTGCGGCCAGGCGCGGCTGTGCATCAGCGCCGATGATTTCGAGACGGGCGATCTGGTGTCCTGCGCCGCAGAGGCCGCCGTCGTGCTGGATCTGGCGGGCGAACTGCTGGACGCCCTGGCGGCCGCGGGCCTCGTGTCTGCCGCGGATTGGCAATGGGTGGCGCAGTCGGGCGCCATCAGCGTGAGCGGCGCCCAGGCCAGCTGGCGGGGCGCCGAGGTGCAGGCGCAGCTGTCGCTGCCCTGGACGGCGTTGCGCGCGCTGGGCGAAGCACCCGAAGTGCCCGGCCTGCAATGGCACGCAACCGCGGCCGAATGCGTGCTCGCGCAGTGGCGGCTGGGCGACGCGGAACTGGCCGCGCTGGAGCCGGGCGGACTGCTGTTGCTGGAAGCGCCGGTCTCTCACCGGCTGCGCGCACGGGCTGAGCCCACGGGTGAAGCGCCGTGGCAGCTGGTGGCGCGCTGGGAGCAGCCGCTGCCGCTGGAGGTCGTGATGGGCTGGAGCGATGCGCTGCCTGCGGTGCCCGTGCACTGCCAGCTCATCGACGCCTCGCGGCCCGAGGTGGCGCGGGCCCGCGGCCGCCTCATCCCCTGGGGCACCGGCCAGGCCTTGCGCATCGATTCCCTCTGAGCATGGATCTCAGCACCTTCACCCCGGCCTCGGCCCTCATCACCGTCATCCTGCTGGCGCTGGCGCCCTTCGTGGCGGTGATGATCACGTCCTTCACCAAGCTCGTCGTCGTGCTGAGCCTGCTGCGCAATGCCATGGGCCTGCAGCAGGTGCCGCCCAATGTCGTCATGAACGGCCTGGCCCTGGTGCTGAGCATCTACGTCATGTACCCGGTGGGCGTGGAGATGCAGGAAAGCCTGAGCGCCATGCCGGCCACCAAGGCCGGCTCGGCGTCGACCAGCCAGATGGTGGCCGCGGCCGACGTTGCCAAGGAGCCGCTGCGCGAGTTCCTGATCAAGCACAGCCGGCCGCTGGAGCGCGCCTTCTTCCTGAAGACCGCGCAGCGCAGCCTCAAGCCCGAGCAGGCCCAGGCCTTGAGCGAGCGCGACTTCCTCGTCATCGTGCCGGCCTTCACGGTCAGCGAGCTGACGGTGGCCTTCGAGATCGGCTTCCTGATCTTCCTGCCCTTCCTCGTCATCGACCTCGTCATCTCCAACATCCTGATGGCCATGGGCATGCAGATGCTGTCGCCCACGACGGTGTCGCTGCCCTTCAAGCTGCTGCTCTTTGTGCTGATCGATGGCTGGGTCAAGTTGACGCACGGCCTCGTCTTGACGTACCAGACATGAACAGCGAAGTCATCCAACTCACCCAGCAGGCGCTGTGGCTGGTGCTGCTGCTATCGGCGCCGCCCATCCTGGTGGCGGCCATCGTCGGGCTGCTGATCGCCTTCATCCAGGCGGCCACGCAGCTGCAGGAGCAGACGGTGCAGTACGTGGCCAAGTTCTTCGCCATCGTCGTCACCATCTTCATCACCGCCTCGCTACTGGGCGGCAGCCTCTACCGGCTCGGCGACAAGGTGTTCAGCGAGTTCCCTGGCCTGGTCAAGATCAACCGCTGATGCTGGAGTTCTGGATCGGGCATCCCACCGATGCCGTCCTGCTACTGGGCCTGTCCACCATGCGGGTGGCGGTGGCGTTCCTGCTGGTGCCGCTGTTCACCCAGGACCTGATCCCGGCGCTGATCCGCAACTCGCTCTTCGTCGCCCTGGGCCTGCTGGGCCTGCTGGTGCAGGAGATCAAGCCGCTGCAGCTGAGCGGCTGGCAGTGGGCGATGCTCTACGGCCGCGAGGCCATGCTGGGAGCGGCGATGGGCTTTTTGTTCGCCGGGTTGATGTGGTCCTTCGAGATGGCCGGCCAGCTCATCGACACCAAGGTGGGCTCGTCCCAGGCCCAGGTGCTGGACCCGTTGTCCGGCCACCAGACCTCGCTGACCGGTGCCTTCCTGGCGCGCCTGGCAAGCTGGGTCTTCATGGCCTCGGGAGGCTTCATGCTGTTCGCCGCACTGCTGCTGGACAGCTTCGCGCTGTGGCCCGTCCACGGCGCCTGGCAACTGCTGCCCAAGGGCATGCTGGCCTTCGAGGCGGAGTTCGGCCGCATGCTGCGCCTGGCCTTGATGGTCGCCGCACCGTCGCTCGTGCTGCTCTACCTGGTGGACGGCGTGCTGGGCCTGATCAACCGCTATGCCCAGCAGCTCAATGTGTTCAGCCTGTCCATGTCCATCAAGGCCGTGGTGGGCCACCTGGTGCTGCTGCTGCAGCTGGGCAGCCTGGTGGCGCTGATGAACGACGAGCTGCTGGCCCGGCCCAGCGTGGTGACGGACCTGCTGAAGCGCCTGTTCGCCTGAGGATTGCGGCCAACCCTAGAGCGCGCCCGGCCGTACGTTCTGAAACAGCAGCGCCCGCAATTGCCCGGTCCGCGGCGCTGGTCTGAAATGGGCTGACCGACGCGATGCGCGATGCGCTCATCGCCCCATCAGGACAACGCCAAGGGCACCCCATGAGCATCGTTACCCGAACCACGTCGGCCTCCCCGGCCGTGAACGACACGCCGCCGCCCGCCGGCCGCAGCTACGAGGTGCAGCACGGTGACAGCCTGAGCCGCATCGCCAAATCCAACGGCGTGTCGGTGCAGGCGCTGCTGGACGCCAACCCGCAGGTGCGCAACCCGGACGTCATCTACCCGGGCAGCCACCTGACGATCCCGGCGACGCACTACACCGTCCAGCGCGGTGACACGATGCAGCACATCGCGGCCGACCACGGCCTGACGCTGCAGGCGCTGGTGGGCGCGAACCCGCAGGTGCGCAACGCCGACCTGATCCACGTCGGCGACACGCTGAACSTGCCGTCGGTGGGCCATCTGGTGGACGGCCTGCCTGTCGTCGGCTCCGTCGGCCTGGTGCACGACACGCTGCTGCCGGTCTACATGACGGACCCTCGCTACCGCAGCGACATCGGCAAGGCCGCCATCGCCAGCGGCTCGGCACAGTCCACCGTGGAACTGGGCATGACCCGGGCGCTCAACGCCGACCCCACCGGGAAGCGCGATGTGACGCAGCGCCAGATCGCCGAGCCCGCGCTGGCGCGCACCGACGGCACGCGCAACGCGCCGACGCTGAACCTGCAGCGCTTCACCGACCCGTCGCTGGGCTCGAACGCGCTGGCCGCCATCGTCATCGGCAATGCCGAAGGCACGCGCCGCCCCGACGGCGGCTTCACCGTGGCCTATGGCGGCCACACCGACCCGGGCAACGCGGTGCACAACCGCGGCTCTTTCTCCTACCAGCATGCGGCCTCCAGCCCCGCCGATGCCGACCGCCGCCAGCTGACGACGCTGCAGGGCCAGCTGCCGGCCTACGAGGCGGCCGCGCGCCGCGCCGGGCTGGACCCGAGCAACGCGCGCCTGGCCTCGGCCTACCTGGACCTGTACAACCAGTCGCCCAGCGCCGCCGGCCGCTTCCTGAACCAGCTCGGCACGCTGCGCGGCCAGCCCATCGACGCGGCGCATATCACCAACCTGCGCGTCAACAGCTATGTCGACGCCTCCACCGGACAGCGCTTCCGGCTCAGCGGCGGGGGCCAGGCAGGCAGCGGCTTCGTCAACATCGCCAACCGGCAGGTGCACGGCACGGCGACCGAAGCCCAGGTGCAGGCCGTCATCCGCGCCGACCAGAAGCGCCGCACCGACGCGGTCGACAGCGCGCTGAACCGTCAGGGCTTGCTCAACGGCACCGCCACCGCGCCGACCCCGGCCGCCGCGGCGCCGGCCTCAGCTTCGGGGACCGGCAAGGCCGCGCGCATCCTGGATGTTGCCCGCGGCGAGATCGGCACCAAGGAGATCAGCGGCGGGCGCGACAACCCGCGCGTGCTGGAGTACCACCAGGCCACGTCCTTGAAGGCCAGGAACGACGAGACCTCGTGGTGCTCTTCCTTCGTCAACTGGACGATGAAGCAGTCCGGCGTGCCAGGCACCAACAGCGCCGCCGCGCGCAGCTGGCTGAACTGGGGCACGTCCGTGCCCAAGGACGCGGCGCATGTGAAGCCGGGCGACGTCATCGTCTTCCCGCGCGGCAACAACCCGGCGCAGGGCCACGTCGCCATCGTCGAGGCCGTGCTGGCCGACGGCCGCGTGAAGGTGGTCGGCGGCAACCAGGGCAACGGGCCCGGCAACCCCGACGGCGTCAACGAGAAAGTACGCTCGCTGTCCGAAGCCATTGGCGTGCGCAGGGCGCCTTGAGCGCGGCCGTCCATCCCACGGTTGGGTTGCACGCACGGCGGTGCGGGCCGGGATACTGGCCCGCCATCCCTTTTGCATTGGACCGATGGCCCGCTCCCTGCTGCCCTTGATCGCCTCGCTGCTTGCCGTGTTCAACGCGCAGGCCCAGGTCACCAAAGACCCGCTGCCCACGCAGCTGGTCTGCCACCCCAGCGACAACCTCACCGCCAACATCAGCTACGAAGCCAGCGGCGCGTTGCTGGGGGCGGGCGTGTATGCCACCTCCGGCACGCATGAATGCAGCGTGCAGTCGCAGGGCGCCGGCGTCGCGCAGCCCGACGGATCGGTGCGATTTGCCTGGACCGACGAGGTCGAAGGCAACAAGCGCTACCAGGCGATCGTGAAGCGCGTGGGCAACGAGGGCTACACGCTGGCCCTGCAGCCCGCCGGCTGCGGCACGATCGCGCTGCCGGCGGCCATCGCGCTGTCCACCCAAGGCAAGGCCTGCAAGGCCGGCGTGGACCGTGACGCGGCCTTCGTGCTGTTCTGGCGCCAGCTGCGCGAGGCCATTGCCAGGCGTGACGGCGAGCTGCTGCAACGCCTGTCGTTGCCCCAGCTGGAGTTCTCCCCGGACTCCGGCACCGTCAAGGCACCCGCGTCCGTCATCCGCAATGCCGCGACCTGCATCCCCGGCATCGTCACGACGGAGTCCGGCACCGACATCGGCAAGATGCTGAAAGCCATCGACACGCCGCAACTGGACAAGCCACCGCTGTCCAGGGTGGCTGACAACCGCGTGAGCACCGGCGCCTTCGAGGCGCGCTGGACTGCCCAGGGGTGGCGCCTGTCGTGGTTCAACACCTCGCCGGCGGTGTTTYCAACCTGCAAGCCGGGCTGAGCGCTCGTCGTCAAAATACCCAGACCCACGAATTAGGGGCAGCCGCAGTCGCCTTGGCGGATGAGCTTCGCTAAGCTGACCCTCAACTGCCACCCACCTCCGCCACAGCCATGATCGGCGCCCCGCTTTCCTCCTCCGCCTCGCTGTTTTCCACCGCGTCCCTCCGCCCGCTGAATGCCCCTGCGGCGGCGCCGCGTGCCGGTGAACCGGCCTGGCTGGACGGGCTGGGCGCCGGCGGCGCCGCCACGCTGCGTGCCGACGTGGCGGTCGACCAGCGCGGGCTTTCAGTCCAGCAGCACGCGGAGCGCGTGCTCGCCGCCCTCGTTGCCTGAACTGCTGGCCCAGCCGCGCTGGGCCGAGGCCGCCCAGGCGCTCATCGGTGGCTGCCTCGACCTCGGCCCCCGCCAGGAAGGGGCCATCGCGCTGATGGAGACCATCTGCACCGGCCTGGGCGACCAGCTCTATCCGGCCTTTTTGCGCGTGCTGGCCGAAGTCAATCTGCGCGGCGAATATGCCGCCCGTGCCGCCGTGGCCCAGACCCTGGCCCAGTCCCTCTGCCAGGGCCGCCTGCCCAGCGGTTCGCGCGCGGCCTGGGGTGCGCATCAGGCGGGCGTGCAGCGGCGCAGCCTGGGGCCCATCGAGTACCTGTGCCTGGCCGCCTGGCCCCGCGCAGGCGAGTCGAGAGGGACTTCCGAGTTGTCGCCCGAGCAGTTCCAGACCCTGGCCAGCGCGGTGATGGAATTGCTCGACTGCGACGCCGAGGCGCGCACGCTCTACGCCGGCCACCTGTGCGCCGTCGCCGACGACTCGCTGGACGGCACCATGCCGCGCGAGGTGCGCGCGGCCCTGCGCGCATTCGCGCAAAGCTGGCGCAGCCATCCCGATGCGAGCCGGGCCTGCGCGGCCTTTGTCGACAGCCTGGGGCGGGCCGGGCGCTAAAGCTTGCCGACCGCCTCGTAGCGGGCCACGCCCACGACGCCAAAGACGGCGCGCGTGGACTGTCCCCCGAGGCTGGTCACGGTGATCGCCTGTTGCAAGGGCATCTGGCTGATCAGGGGCTGCGAGCCCAGGGCGACCCTGCGGGAGGCCTGGACCTGGGCCAGTTCAATGGACCGGACGACAGCGTCCGTCGCCACGACGGTGGGAAGTTTCATCAAAGAAAAGCGTCTGCATCGCGCGGCACCGTGCCGCGGCAGGGTCAGCGAGGCTTGCGTGGCAGCAGCCCGGACGACCCTGCCGTGCATCCTAGGCAACGGATGGGTCCGCGCCGGGCACGCCGTTGCACGGTGTGTGGCGGATTGCCGCCCGGCGGGCGATTCGCAGCCGCAAGTCCGCTGGACGGCGCCGTGCCCAGCCGGTCCAAGCGCGCTGGTATCAGAGCCGTCATAAAGGCAACTGAAAGTCGGGTTTCGCGGTTCTCCGCACGGCAAACAACAGGCCCGCACAAGCGTCACTTTTCACGCGCCCGGCATCCCTAGTAGTGGGCCATAACTGCCTTTTCAAGCGGAGTTCTGCCTCCTAGGATTGTCCAGACATCAACCATTGGAGAGTCGCTTTGTCCACCCGTCGCACGTTTCTAGTCGCCGCATCTGCTTCACTTTCCTCCGGGCTGGCGCTTGCCGGAGGTGATGATGATGATTGCAATGGAGCGAAATCCCTCCCAGGCTCACCAACCGCATCAGCATCCTCGGCAGCTCTGCGTCAGAGCACGGATGAGATCCTTACCCTCGAGCAGGGAGCGTCTACACCGTGGGAAGCCGCTTCAGCGATTTCGGCGAATTTCCAACTCGTCGCCGAGCAGAACTTTCGAAAGATGAAGTCCAGAGAGGTGCGCACTCTGTTGAGCGCGCTGAGTGACGCTGAGCTCAACGATCTGGCTATGCTCTACAACCGGTCGGCATTGAACAGTGGCAGGACACCTTTGCTGCTGGACATCATCGCGGCATCGGCTGATGCCGCCGCTATCGGCCGCGTTGGGGATCATTTCGGATTTGAGGACACGTACGCGGCAGTCCATCGAGTGAACCCTGCGAATGCCTACGCACTCACACGCTCTTTGAACCCTTCGAAATCACGCGCAACAACGGCCTCATTCGCCTACGGCGGGGCCTCGGACGGCATGATGAGGCCTGATTCAGGGCCAACTGTCGGGTACACGATCGGCGAGATATATCTATCGTTCCGCACTGCGCCGGTCGGATCGTTGGGAGTGGCTGGTGCGCTCTTCGAGACGGCCTCCTTTGCAGCCACGCGGTTTAGCGTGGCCTATGGCGCAGGCTATGCATTCGGGTCGGCAATCAACAGCCTTTGGTCAACCTATTCGCCTTCTACCTATGCCGCGTCAGCGGACGTAGTGGGCCGAACTGTCGACGGCTTCGCGAATTCAGTCACAAGCCTATTGAATGGAACGGCATTCGACTCCATTTCCGCGTCGGTCCGTTCTGCAATCGGCCAGCTGCAATCGAACTTGTTTAACAGCTTCCTTCCAGGCGGGCCAAGGGCAACGTTCTACACGGGCGGCGGCGATTTCGGAGTGAGCAGTCCGTGGGCCGACAACGAGCGCATGTCATGCAAATGAACCTCTCGCAGGACAGATGGCTGATGGCAGGCCGGACCGTTATCGCGCTGATCGGCCTTCTGTCTATCGGGGCCCTTGCAGCGGGGCGCGAAGCCAATGTGCGCTGGCTCGTAGGGGCGCTATTCGTCGTCGCCTTCATTGCCTACCTTGTGGAGGCCAAACGCCGCCAAGCGATGGAGACGCCTTACCGGCTCAGCAAGATGGTTTTGATGGGCGAGCTCGTCTGCGTGCTCTGCGGCCTAGCGGTACTTGTGGGTCGTTGAGTAGCGCGATGGAMGCTTAAGCGCCTGAACGGTTGCCATCCAGGGCTCACCCATCTCGACGTCCCATTGAGGCGACCTGACCGCATCGCCTATCGCGACAAACGGCTGTTCAGCAACGGCGAGGCCGTGCCGCTGTGGCCCGCAGGGGACTTACGTCGATCCCGAATCCAAACGGACCATTCCCCGATTCGTCGAGGCGCTGCAAGGCAACAAATACGCCGTACTTGGCCACCATCGCGACAACAGCAACGACAGCCGGATGTGGGGCTTCCTGCCAGCCGATCACATCGCCGGCAAGGTCGTGTTTGTCGGGTCGTAGTCGCAGGAGGCCCTGGGGCTGCGAGTTCGCCGTCATTGCTCGCCACGACCATCCCGCAAGGCCAAACGCGTCGCCTCATCGCTGGGAAACAGGTGCTCCACCTTCAACGACGCCAGCGTGATGTCCAGCGGCGTGCCAAAGCTGGTGATGGTCGAAAAGAAGCTCAGTACACGGTCGTCCGCCGCACGCAGGCGAAAGGCCAGCACCGGCAGGGTGCCGGTCTCGACCGCGGCCCAGGGCTGCAGCGTCGGGCGCAGCTCGTCCAGCAGCGCGCGCAGCCGCGGCAGGTGCTCGGCCTCGCGGCAGGCGCGGGCCCACATCTCGCCGCACAGCCAGGCCTCGTCCACGCACAGCGAGCGCAGCCCGCCGGGCGCAAAGACGGCGCGCAGCAGATTCAGCGGCTGGCCGAGCATCGCCTGGCCCGGCAAGCCCAGCAGTGTCATCAACCGCGCCAGGCCCTCGTTGGCCATGACGACGTTGTATTCGCCGTCCAGCACCAGGGCCGGCGCCGCGCCGTTGGCGTGGATCAGCTGCTCCAGCGCGGCGCGCACCGGCGCCATCTCGGGTGCGTCCAGCGCGCGCTCCGTGTGCGCGGGCGCGTAGCCGGCGGCCAGCAGGGCCTGGTTGCGCTCCTGCAGCGTCGCGCCGAGGGAGTCGAGCAGGGCGATCAGCGTCTCGCGGCCGGCGCGCGCACGGCCCGTCTCGATGCAGCTGAGATGGCGTTGCGAGACGCCGGCGCGCAGCGACAGCTCCAGCTGGCTGACGCGGCGCGACTTGCGCAGGGTGGCGAGGGTGGCGGTCATGGCGATGGCATGGGTAGCAGGTGGACGATGCCGGCGACGAGCAGCAGCATCAGCGCGAGGACATCCAGCTTTAAGACGGTGGCCAGGGCCGACCATAGCGGACCGGCCTGCAAGGCCAGCAGCAGGAAGGATGCGACGCTGACGAGGCCCGCGACGAGCCCGAGGCCGCGCAGCGCCGGCTGCCAGGCGGCCCAGGCGAGAAGGGCCGCGAGCAGGCCAAAGAGCACGGCGCGGTGGCGCAGCAGCAGTTCCAGCGCGGGGTCGCGGGCATCGACGCCGTAGAGCGCTGACAGCTTGGTGGCGCCGAGCACGCCGGCCAGCGGCAGCGCATGCAGCAGGGCGACGAGGGCCAGCGTGACGGGAACGAGCAGCTTCATGGAACCGGACCATAGGCCACGCGCGGCGGCACCGCGATGACCTCGGAGGTCATTGCGGCGCTGCGCACGACTGGCGAGCATGGCGCCATCTACCACCCGTCAACCATCCCTCAAGGAGATTGCCATGCGAACCGTTCTGATCCTCGCCCTCGCCGCCTTCGGTGCCTTCTCGACCTATGTGATGTGGCAGGTCGGCTACCTCGGCATCTGGCAGGCCGGCATGAGCAGCCTCGGTGCCTGGCAGGTGCTGGCGGACCTGGTCATCATGTCGTGGATCGCGCTGGGCTTCATCTGGCGCGACGCGCGGCAGACGGGGCGCACGGTCTGGCCGTTCGCGCTGATCACGCTGGCCGCCGGGTCCTTTGGGCCGCTGCTCTATCTGCTGCTCAAGCCTTCGGGCCGCAGCGAGTTCAAGGCGGGGCCGGCTGTGCCAAGCCGCTGAGCGCGGCTTGCAGATTGGTACGTGCCCGCGCCTCGAAACGCTCGCGCAGGGCGCGTGCCGTAGAGCGCGGGCCGCGCCAGAAAGCCGGCCGGGATGGCACCGCGCTTTTCATTGAAGACGGCCGCCGGCACATGGGCGTATTCGCGGCGGATCTGCGCCTCGTATTTGGCAAAGCGCGCCAGCGCCTCGCGGAAGCAGCCGTTCAACGTTTGCGCTCAGCGGACGGCGAAGCCGTCCGCTGCAGCAAAAGGTTAGATGGCAGACAGCGCGGCTTCACCACTGCTCCTTGGGTGACCCTGGCAGGTTCTCGATGGGAAATGGGAACGCAGGCCGAAGACCATGCTTCGTCATGAGTTGCGTAAGCGCGCGGTACTTTTCAAGAAGCGCGCCTCTCGCGCCCCAGTCCTCACTCTCGTCAGACAGCCCTGGTTCGAGGAAGGACGGGGTATCGGGATCGATCATCACCGTCGTGTACTCCCAGTCATAGCGGAAGACGATCTCGAACGCGCCGACAAACTCGCACATCGCGCGCTGTAGCTCTTCTGCTGCTGGGATTGTCACGATGCCTCCTTCTGCCATCTAACGTCGGCGTTGACCGGCGCGCACCGGTACTGCGCCGCATGGCGTAGGCTCGTCCAGACGCTTTGCGGCGCAGTGCCGGTGCGTGTCCGTGTCGAACAACCTGTTAGAGCTCACGACTACCGCGCCTCACTTAGCGAATCAAGCCCGGCCAATACACGCTGGCGGTTCTTGKTGAGTACGGCAAACCGTGGAAGCCGAGAAACGAATCGCGCAAGATCCCAGTTGCCATCGACAAGATTCCGAAGCGCTACTCTGTCGCCCTTGATCCGCGCACGCAGCGTTGGAACGTATTCAGCGCTCCAGGCCCAAACAATTCCTTCAGGGACTCGCACCTGGAAGAAGGCCGCGTCTGGCCAGGAAATCGAGCGGACGATTCGTCCGCATTTCGTGCATGCGGCGCGGCCGGCAATAGATCCTCCGATTTCGCCCTGAACCATCGCGTAACCCCCGCTGCTCTCGTCATAGAGATGCGTTGGAACACTCACAGCAGTGAAAGAGACGCGATCTCCGCAACGTTCGCATATGGCGTCGATGTGCTCCGGCCTCGAGTACAGGAAGTACCTGCCCTCAACGGGATTGCGGAACCTGCGGTGACCGCGATGCAGGCCAAGTGCGTTGTTCATGCGCTGCTTTCCCGGTGAGTTCTAACGAATAGCGTTTATCCGCCGCCCAGGCGAGGTTGGAAGAAGTGTTGGCATAGCGGTGGCGGATAAACCTGTTGGACTGAACCGCCCACCGTACGGTGGCGTCAGGCGGCGGCGATATGGGGAATGTAAGTTTCAAATCGCCCGCTGGACCAGTGCGGATTCACCCGGGTAAACGAGCCGCCCCTGCTCGGCCCGCCGCATGGCTCGCAAGAAGCGATGGCGGCTCGCTCGGCCCGCAGTGAGCAGGGCATCGGCGACGCGGTCTGGGTCGCTGTGAGTCTTCGCCTGGCCTGGCCTTGCGGCCCCCGGCACAGGGCGCCGCGCTCCGGCAGCAACCCGCACAGGGCGGATGAGGCGAGATGGGAATGAGCGGCCGCGCCATCCCTTCTTTGATGCGCCGGCTCAGGGAACCGGCCTGGGGTCAAGGTCACTAACCCAGCCAGAACCTGGAGTGCCAATGGACAAGCCCTTGCCGGACACAGACTCGCCGCCTTCACGACCCCGGTCCATGTCCGGCACGCGCGAAGTCCTGCTGTCTCTCAGGGGCGAGGGCAGTGTCGGCTCGGACGAGCCCCGGGAGCCTGTTGAGCCCGTGGTGCGGGTCGAGGCGCCGCAACCCACCTACGAAAGCTGCCAGGTCGCGCTCGACGCCGAGCATGCACGGCTGAAGAAGCC
>NZ_JBFUMO010000015.1:0-28221 GCF_054049355.1 Roseateles sp. P5_E11
GCTCGGGAGCGGCCCAGCGCTCGGCCCGCAAGATGTTGACCCCGTCGGCTGCGGCACCGGCACTGCGCCGCGGACAACTGAAGGTGGCGGCAGAATCGGTCCACGATGTGGGCCGACTTCCAACCGCTAACCGTTCAGCGCGACGGCGTCACGCTGTTCGCCCGCCAGGGCGGCCCGTCGGATTCCGGCAGGCCGCCCTTGCTGCTTTTGCACGGCCACCCGCAGACCATGGCGATGTGGCACCGGGTTGCGCCCACCTTGGCGAAGACGCGCCGCGTCGTGCTGATGGACCTGCGCGGCTACGGCGACAGCGACCGCCCGCCGGCCGGCGAGGGCAGCGCGGCCTATGCTAAGCGAGAAATGGCGCGGGATGCCATCGCGCTGATGCAGTCCCTGGGCCATGAACGCTTTGCCGTGCTGGCCCACGACCGCGGCGCGCGCGTGGCGCACCGGCTGGCGCTGGACCACCCCCAGGCTGTGACAAGACTGATGCTGCTGGACATCGCGCCCACGCTGGCCATGTACGAGGGCACGACCGAGGCCTTTGCGCGTGCCTACTGGCACTGGTTCTTCCTGATCCAGCCGGCGCCGCTGCCGGAGCGCCTGATCGAGGCCGACCCGATCGCTTATCTGCGCGACGGCATGGGCCGGCGGGGCAGCGGCTTCTTCGACAAGCGGGCCTGGGCGGAATACGAGCGCTGTATGGTGCGCCCGGGTTCGGCCGCGGGCGTCTGCGCCGACTACCGTGCCAGCGCCGGCATTGATCTCGAACACGACCGCGCCGACCGTGCCGCGGGCCGGCGTGTGACCCCGCCGCTGCGCGTGCTGTGGGGCGCCAATGGCGTGGTGGGCCGTTGCTTTGATCCGCTCAAGGTCTGGCAGGCGGCGGCCGAGCATGTCAGCGGCCGCGCCGTCGACAGCGGCCACTACATCGCCGAGGAAGTGCCCGAGGTGGTRCTGGGCGAGGCGCAAGCCTTTTTCAACGACGAGCAGTGACGCAGAACATCGCCGTGATCGCTGGCGACGGCATCGGCCGAGAAGCCATGCCAGCGGTTCGCGCGTCCGGAGCCTGCGAAAATGGCGGCATGAAGTCCATTGCTTACACCCGCGCCCAGGGCCTGCCCGCCCTGCTCCAGCAACGCATCGCCGTGCTCGACGGTGCGATGGGCACCATGATCCAGCGCTACAAGCTGGTCGAGGCCGATTACCGCGGCGAGCGTTTCAAGGACCACCACAAGGACCTGAAGGGCAACAACGAGATGCTGATGTTCACGCGGCCCGACGTGCTCAGCGAGATCCACGAGCAGTACCTGGCCGCCGGCGCCGACCTGATCGAGACCAACACCTTCGGCGCGACCTCGGTCGCCCAGGAGGACTACGACCTCGCCGGCCTGGCTTACGAGATGAACGTCGAGGCCGCCAAGCTGGCCCGCGCGGCCTGCGACAAGTACTCGACGCCCGACAAGCCGCGCTATGTGGCAGGCGCCCTGGGCCCCACGCCCCGCACCGCGTCGATCAGCCCCGATGTCAACGACCCGGGCGCACGCAACGTCGACTTCGACACCCTGCGGGCCGCCTACTACGAGCAGGCCAAGGGGCTGCTGGAAGGCGGATGCGACCTCTTCCTGGTCGAGACCATCTTCGACACGCTCAATGCCAAGGCCGCCATCTTTGCGCTGGACGAGCTGATGGAAGACACCGGCGAGCGCCTGCCCGTCATCATCTCCGGCACGGTGACCGACGCCTCCGGCCGCATCCTGTCCGGCCAGACGGTGACCGCCTTCTGGCACTCGGTGCGCCACGCCCGGCCCATCGCCATCGGCCTGAATTGCGCCCTGGGTGCGACGCTGATGCGGCCCTACATCGAGGAGCTGTCCAAGGTGGCGGGCGACGTGGCGGTGAGCTGCTACCCCAACGCCGGCCTGCCCAACCCGATGAGCGACACCGGCTTCGACGAGACGCCGGACGTGACTGCGCGGCTCGTGGGCGAGTTCGCCAAGGCCGGCTTCCTGAATATCGCCGGCGGCTGCTGCGGCACGACGCCCGACCACATCGCGGCCATCGCCAAGGCCGTGTCGGCCTACAAGCCGCGCGTCAGCGGCGAGAAGTTCTTCAGCCAGATGCTGGCGGCGGCCTGAGCCTCAGGAGGCGCGGTTCGGCGCGCTTGCTAGCTTGGCGCTGCGCCGCGGGCTCTCGCTGAATTCCGCCGGCGGCTTCATCAGCGCCGGGTCGGGCTCACCCCGCTTGATCTTCTCCAGCCGGTAGTTCTGTTCGCCCACCCGCGGGTCGGCGTCGCGGCTCTGCACGGTCAGCATTAGCTCGGGGCTGCGCCAGACCTCGCGCGTGCTGACGATGGGCTTCTCGTTGCCGATCTTGCCGGCCTCGATGGTCCAGGTGGTGCGCTCGCCGGTGACCTTGAGACCGTCGATCTCCTTGGGCGCCAGTGCCGTCGTCGTGCCGCCTTCGCGCGGCAGCATGGGGCCAGGCAGCAGCAGCGGCATGGGCGGCACCGGCGGCGTTGGCACCATCAGCGGTGTGGGTGGGGCGGGCATGGCAGGCGGCGCGGGCATTTCGCTGGCGCGGATGACGCGCAGCTCACGGCGGCGCTCGACGGCGCTGGCACCCGGTGCGGGTGTTGTCATCAGCTCCTGCTCGATGACGATGCCCGGCTCACCGGCCATCGCCCGGGCGCGCACGCGCTCCGCATCCACGCTGCGCGCCCGCTCGGCGACCCGACCTCCCCATTCCTTCCAGCGCGCCGCCTGTTCCTTCATGCGCTCGCCCCAGTCCTGCATCGAAGCTTCCCAGGCGGCATGGGCCGCCGCGTCGGCGCCAGGCGCCCAGGCCGCGTTGCTGCGCAGTCGCTGCACGCGCTTCTGGTCGGGGTAGACGACCCAGCTCTCCTTGGACACCGGGTCGTTCAGGTAGATGACCTTGGGGCCGCCTTCGCGCTGCACCTCGCGGCGAGTGCGGCCCTCGCCGTCGCGGCAGAGCTGGCTTTGCTGCTTGCGCACGATGCGGTTGCCGTCACCCAGCGTCTGTACGTTCTCGTGCACGGCGGTGGCGCAGTAGGGCGCGCCCCTGACGACGTGCTCGCTCTCCAGCTCGCGGCCGGCGAAGCTCAAGGCCTGGTCGCCCAAAGCGATGCGCACGGGCATGTCAGACAGGGCGATCTGCACGCTGCGCTCGATATCCCATTCGAAATCGCGCTCGATCAGGCTGTCGGCCTCCAGCGCGGTGGCCGAGGCCGCCAGGGCCAACAGTGCCAGGCCGGTGATGGGTTTCTTCATGTCGTTCTCCGTCGTCAAGTCAATTCAGGATGCGCACGGCCAGCACCTGGCCGCTCGGGTCCAGCATCAGTTCGGCGCGCACCGTTTCGTCGGCGCGTGCGGCGTCAAAGGGCAGGCCCAGCAACGCCAGGCGCTCGCGCGGTAGTTCGGTGGGCTGCAGCCACACGGCGGCGCTGCGTCCGGCCGTCAGCGCGGCCTGGAACTCGCGCTCGGACACCAGCGGGATGAAGCCGCTGCCGGCCGTGGCGGCCTGGGCGGTCTGGCTGCCCGGCGGGTCGAGCAAAAGCATGGCGCTCAACAGCACGGCGGCCGTGGCGCCGAGCGCGCCGCTGCCCCAGGCGAGGCGGCGCAGCCAGCGCGGCTCATGGGCTTCGGCCCTTTCAGCCGCCATGCGGCGCACGCGCAGCAGGTGCTGCTGCTCGGCCAAGCAGGCAAGTACGGCGGCGTCCTGTTCCGCGCCGGGTTGCAGCTTGGAAAAGTCCGCGCGGGCCGGCAGCAGCCAGGCTGGCGTGTCGTTGTCGATGCTCATGGTCGTTCTCCCACGGCCAGCAGGTCGGTCAGCCGCTGGCGGGCGCGGTGCAGGCGGGTGCGCAGCGCGTCGACGCTGACGCCGGCAATCGCCGCGGCGTCGTCGTAGCTGCGCTCCTGCAGGTCCACCAGCACGATGGCCTCGCGCTGCGGCCAGCTCAGCCGGCGGATGGCGGCCCAGAGGCCGTCCTGCTGCTGGTTTTGATTCAAACGCGTGTCGCTGCTCGGCATGAGCTCGGCGGTGTCGTCGGTGTCGAGCGAGTCGTCCAGCGGCACGTGGCGGCGTGCGTCGCGCCACTGGGTCAGCAATTGGTGCCTGGCCATGCCGGCGAGGTAGGCGCCGAGCGAGCCGCGGCCGGGCTGGTAAGCCTGCGGGCCGCGCAGCAGCTGGGCAAAAGCCTCCTGCACGGCGTCCAGTGCCGTCGCTTCGTCGCCGGCCAGGGCCAGTGCATAACGGTAGACCGAGCCGCTCTCGCGCCGGTAGAGCAGGGCCAGCGCATCGGCATCGCCATTGGCCACGCGGGCCATCAGGGCGGCCTCGTCCCCTGACGCCGAAGCGGCCGGCGCGACAAAGCCGAGGCGGGTCAGCCAGCTCATTCCGGGCAGCATGGTGTGAGGGCCTGCGGGGTTTGCATGCCTCTATTGAGCGTGGGCGGGCCCTTTCGTTACTCCGGACAAACCCGCCGTCACTTTCAGCACAGGCCCGGCGCGGCATGATGCTGCGCACCGAAAAAAGGAGAACGCCGCCATGTTGAAGCTGCAAGGCATTGACCACCTCGTGCTGCGTGTCATCGACCTGGACACGATGGTGCGCTTCTACGTCGACACGCTGGCCTGCTCGATCGAGCGCCGCCAGGACGAGATCGGCCTGGTGCAACTGCGCGCCGGCCACTCGCTGATCGACCTCGTGCCGGTGGACGGCAAGCTCGGCCGCATGGGTGGCGCAGCGCCCGGCGCCGAGGGTCGCAACATGGACCACTTCTGCCTGCGCGTCGAACCCTTCGACGCGGCAGCCATCCGTGCCCACCTGGCTTCTCACGGTGTCGAAGCCGGCAAGACCGAGAGCCGCTACGGCGCCGAAGGCGAGGGGCCGTCCATCTATCTGAGCGACCCCGAAGGCAATGTCGTCGAACTCAAGGGCCCGCCCGGGAGCATCACATGAGCATGAAACCACTGACCCGCGCCATCTTCTGGGGCGGCCTGCTGGCCGGCACCGGCGACCTGATCTTTGCGCTGAGCTACTACGGCATGAAGCTGCGCGTTTTCCAGGGCGTCGCCGCCGGCCTCATCGGCCGCGAGGCGGCCTTTGGCGGCGGGCCGGAGACCTTTGCGCTCGGCGTGGCGCTGCACTACGGCATCGCATGGATCTGGGCCGCCATCTTCTGCGTGGTGGCGCTGCGCCTGCCCGTCCTGCTGCGCAATGCGACCGCCGCCGGCCTGGCCTACGGCTTTGTCGTCTACTTCGGCATGAACAACGTCGTGCTGCCGCTGTCGGCCCTGCACACGCCGTTCTGGCCGCCCAAGCTGGATGCGGCGGCGATTGCGGCGCATTGCTTCGTGTTCGGGTTGCCCATCGCGCTGGCGGCGCGGCGTTGTCTGCTGGGCCCGCCAGTGCGTTGAAACCTGGCGCCGGCAGAATTGCCGCCATGCCCGTCCTGCCCACCAAGTTGCCGAACACCGGCACCACCATCTTCACCGTCATGTCGGCCCTGGCGGCCGAGCGTGACGCCGTCAACCTCGGCCAGGGCTTCCCGGACTTCGGCGCCGACCCGGCCCTGCTGAAGGCCGTCACGGATGCGATGGCCGCCGGCCACAACCAGTACCCGCCGATGACCGGCGTGCCGGCGCTGCGCCAGGCCGTGGCCGCCAAGCTGAATGCGCTCTACGGCTCGGCCTACGACGCGGACCGCGACATCACGATCACGGCTGGCGGCACGCAAGGCCTCATCACCGCGTTGCACAGCTGCGTTGGCGCAGGTGATGAGGTCATCATCATCGAGCCGGCCTACGACAGCTACGACCCGGCCATCCGCCTGGCCGGCGCGGTGCCCGTCGGCGTGCCGATGACTCTGGACTACCGCATCGACTGGACGGCGGTGCGCGCAGCCATCACGCCGCGCACGCGGGCGCTGGTGATCAACACACCGCACAACCCCAGTGGCCGCATCGCGACCGCCGAGGACCTGCGCGAGCTGGAGCGCATCGCCGAAGCGCACGACCTCTTCATCGTCAGCGACGAGGTCTACGAGCACATGGTGTTCGACGGTGCGCCGCATGAGAGCGTGGCGCGTTACCCGGGTCTGCGCGAGCGCAGCTTCCTCGTCAGCAGCTTTGGCAAGACTTTTCACGTAACGGGCTGGAAGGTCGGCTTCGTCGCCGCGCCGCCGGCGTTGAGTGCGGCCTTCCGGCGCCTGCACCAGTACACGGTGTTCACGGTCCACACGCCGACGCAGCACGCCATCGCGGCCTACCTCGCCAACCCGGCCCCCTGGCAAGGCCTGAGCGACTTCTATCAAGCCAAGCGCGATGGCTTCCGCGCCGCGTTGGAAGCCACGCCGCTGAAGCTGCTGCCCTGCGAGGGCACCTACTTCCAGACGGTGGACTACAGCGCGGTGTCGGATCGGCCCGAGCTGGACTTCGCCAAATGGCTGACCACCGAGGTCGGCGTCGCTGCCATCCCGCTGTCGGTCTTCTACCAGCAGCCGCAGGAGCGCGGGCATGTGCGGTTCTGCTTTGCGAAGCGGGACGAGACCTTGGCACTGGCGACGCAGCGTTTGCAGCGCGGCTTGCCCCGCTGAGGGGCGTCCGTCCCTGGCGCTGGCACGCTCCGTGCAAACCCGAGGTCACATGACCGGCACGCCCGCTGTACGAGGCGTCGGTCGAGAACCAGTTCACGGAGTCCTCCATGTTGCACCACACGCGTGCGCTTACCGATGCACCAAAGCGGGCGTCTGCTGCACCCAAGCAGACCGCGGGCGAGCTGTTCGGCAAGACCATCAACCTGTCGGGCCGCCGCCGCTTCACGTCGCAGCGCGTCGTGCTCTATGCGGTACTCGCCTCGCAGGGCCGCGACGGTGCACTGACCATTGCCCGCGACGCACTGACCACCTTCGGCGACGCACATGGGGCGCTGCTGCAGGGCGAGCTGTCACCCGACGCGCTGGGCGGCGAGCTGAAACAGGCCTATTTCGGCCCTGACCGCGCCAACGAGCGCATCGTCGGCTTCATCGAACTGGCCCGGCGCGCCATCGAGGCCATCTCGGCCAACGCACACAGCGCACCGGCCCTGCTTGAGGAACTCGTCGAGGCCGCGACGCCGTTGCTCGCCACGCTGAACCGGTTGACCCAGATCTACGAAGACCTCGCCCGCCAGCAGGCCGCCTCGGCCAAGAAACAGCTGACGGCCGTCATGGGCGACATCGAGCTCATCGCCAGGCATGCGCGCATCGTGTCCTTCAACGCCCAGGTCGTCGCGGCGCGGGCGGGCACCTCGGGCCGCGAGTTCGCGGTCGTGTCGGGAGAGTTCACGCAGATCACCGGCAAGCTCGACGGCCTGGTGCGCGAGGCCGTGAGAAGCGCGGTGGCTTGATCGGTCAGGCGGTAGGTCGCAGCGGGCAGCTCGCGCCTGTCTCGGGAGTCTCGGCCAACCGCATGGACAGCTCGGCCCTCAGCCCCTGCAACGCCGCAATGCGCGCGTCGATGTCTGCCAGTTTGCGCGCCAGCGCCGCCCGCAGCGCCGGGCCGGCCTCTTCACCCTGGGCGAGCAAGGGCATGTCGGCCGCGATCTCGGTCAGCGTGAAGCCCAGCTGCTGGGCCGTGCGCACATAGCCCAGCCATTGCACGGTCTCCTCGGGGTAGTCGCGGTAGCCGTTGTCAGCGCGGCGCGCCTGCAGCAGCCCGCGCTTCTCGTAGAAGCGCAGGCTGTCGCGGCTCAGGCCGGTCAGTGTGGAGAGGGTGCCGATGAGCATGGGGCATCCGAAATGGCTTGACCTTGGAGTGTGGTCCAAGGTCGAGCATGCGCACGTCCCTGTTTCGTGCCTCTCCATGCCTGCTTTCAGCAACTCCAGTTTCCTGCGCGTCGTCTGGTTCAGCGCACTCTACGACCTCATCGTCACCGCGCCCTTTGCGACGCCCTGGACCTTCGAGCTGAACCGGGCGCAGCTGAGCGCCATCAACCAAGCCCTGGGCGGCCAGCCGCTGCCGCCTTTCGACCCGATGCAGACGCTGTTCGCGGTGCTGATGGGCAGCGTCGTGATGGTCTGGGCGGTACTGCGGCTGCGCGGTCCGACGCAGCAGTTCGGCCGCTATGACGCGGCGGCGCGGGTACTGTTCGGCGTTTGGATGGGGTGGGCCTGGATGCAGTCGGGCGCGCCGGTGCTGCTGCTGTTCATCGTGCCGGAGATGGCCTGGGCGGTCGTGCAGGCATGGCGGGTACGGCGGGCCTGATTCAGGCCAGTTTCACAGGCACCGCAAGTGCCGCTTTCGCKGCTCGCCTGGCCAGGGCCTTGTCGAATGTCACGAAGCCCGTGCATCTTCCGCTGCGAGCAACGTGCAACGCGTCGGCGAAATCGAGTTTGTGCGACTCACAGGCCTCAAGCGCCGTGAGCATCTCGTCACGGCCTTCCAGATGCACGTTTGGCATGCCTGCGAGCGCGCGCAGCACGCGGATCACGTCGGCGCTCGAGAGTTCGTAGAACCCCCTCAGCACCCACTCGAATTCCAGCGCCACGGTGAGGCTGACAAACGCACGGCCCGCCATTGCCTGGATGGCGGCCGGGCGCTGTTTGCCGGCTTCTGGGTCGTCGGGATCGTTGACGAAGAAGCGGGCGAGTACGTTGGTGTCGACGGCCTTCATCGCGCTTCAGCGACGGGCCTTGGTCGTCAGCGAGGCTGGATCGAAGTCCGACAACTTGCGCGGCTTGCCCCGTGAAGGTGCTGTCACCATGCCGGCAAGATCGCCCGCGGCGGCCGTAGACACGGTGCGTTGAAGTCGCAGCCTCAGGCCGTCGGGCTCTTCGGTGATTTCTAGCCGGGCGCCCGGGTTAAGGCCGAGGCGCYGGCGAAGGGCGGCGGGGAGAACCACCTGGCCTTTGGCGGAGACGAGGACGGATGACATGGTGCGGCTCTTGGCAACGAGTGGGTGTAGCTTACCAAGTAAGGCGTTGTGAGGTTCATAGGATTCCCGTCGCGCCTGAGGCGGGGTAGGGCGCCCCGCGGATCACGAATTCGAAATCCGCGCGGGTCGCGACCCGCCCTACCGGGGCTATTTCTTGAAGAGGCTGGCGAACGCCTGATCCATCAGGCCAGGCATGTTTTTGCCAGTTTTCGGATCAATTCGGAGCGTGTCATCAGGGCAGTGGACCAACGAAGGCGCCGCGAGAAGCGTTCGAGACTGCTCAAACTGGCTGAACAAAAAAGTCCTGTAAGAGGCAATAACCTCCGAAGTCCTCAAGTCGATGACCTCGTGCGATGAAGAGCGCAGTCGTAGCTCGTTCGGTACGTCCTCCAAGCGAAACCGATGCTCGTAGAAGACGGGCTCATTCAGATTCGCCGCGGTCTCGACGTAGCCGGGGTCAGTCACAGTGTGCTTCTCCTGCCTGTACACGTCGTAGGTCAGGCCGTCCTGCTCGTTGCGATATCGGACGAACTTGACGGCCTCAAAGCTCAATGGGTATCGAACGCTCGCAACGTGGCCTTCACGAACCATCCAACCCGCATCTCGCTCCAGCAATTGGTTGCCATGCATTCCCCCTTGGGCCGCGCACACGGTTTTAAAGCGGTAGTAGCCCCAAAGGTTGTCGGCGAAGAGCAGCCCAACTGCTAGGACGACGCTGCCGCACCAAATCAGTTTTCGCCTCCACTGCATTCCGCATTCTCAAGCGAAGCGTCAGCCCGCCCGTTCCAGCATCGTCTGCAACAACACATTGCACCCCGCCTCGATGTGCTCGGGCTTGGCGTCCTCGATCTCGTTGTGGCTGATGCCGTCCTTGCAGGGGATGAAGATCATGCCAGCGGGCGCCAACCTCGCCATGTAGACGGCGTCGTGGCCGGCGCCGGAGACCGCGCGCATATTGCTGTAGCCCAGCGCATCGGCGGCCTTCTGCACGGCGGCGATGCAGTCGGCGTGGAAGGGCTGGGCCGGGTAGGCGCTGACGGGCGTGATCTCGATGGGCAGGCCGCTGTCGGCACTCAGCTTGGCGGCGACGGCGCGGATGTCGGCGTCCATCGCCTCGCACAGCGCGTCGGTCGCGTTGCGCAGGTCGATGCTGAACTTGACGCGGCCGGGGATGACGTTGCGGCTGTTGGGGTGCACCTGCACCATGCCCACCGTGCCACGGCCGTGCGGCGGGTGTCGATGGGCGCAGGCGACGACCTCCTGCATCAGCTTGGTCGCGACTTGCAGCGCATCCTTGCGCAGCGCCATCGGTGTGGGGCCGGCGTGGGCCTCCATGCCGGTGACGACGCAGTCATACCAGCGGATGCCCAGCACGCCGGTGACGACGCCGATGGTCTTGTCATGGTCCTCCAGCACCGGGCCCTGCTCGATGTGGGTCTCGAAGTAGGCACCGATGGGGTGGTCGCCGGGCACCTGGCTGCCGATGTAGCCGATGCGCTCCAGCTCACCCCTGACCGTCTTGCCTTCGGTGTCGGTCGCCGCGTAGGCGTGCTCCAGCGTGAAGGCCTTGGCGAACACGCCCGAGCCCATCATGACGGGCACGAAGCGCGAGCCTTCTTCGTTGGTCCAGAAGGCGACCTCGATGGGCGCCTCGGTCTCGATGCCGTGGTCGTTGAGCGTGCGCACGACCTCGATGCCGGCCAGCACGCCGTAGTTGCCGTCGAACTTGCCGCCCGTGGGCTGGGTGTCGATGTGGCTGCCGGTCATGATGGGCGGCAGGCTGTTGTTGCGGCCCGCGCGTCGCATGAAGCCGTTGCCGATCTGGTCGATGGTGACCGTCATGCCGGCTTCGCGCGCCCAGCGCGTGACGAGGTCGCGGCCCTGCTTGTCGAGGTCGGTCAGTGTCAGGCGGCAGACGCCGCCTTTCTCGGTGGCGCCGATCTGGGCCAGTTCCATCAGCGAGTCCCAGAGGCGTTGGCCGTTGACGCGCAGCTTCGTGATGTCGGGGCGGGTGACGACGGTATCCATGACGAATCCTTAGAGCTTCGTGCCGAAGCGCAGCTTGTTGTGGTCGGGGTCGACGAGCAGGAACTCGCGCACACCCCAGGGCATGTCTTCGATGGCCTTGACGGGCTTCACGCCCTTGGCCGTGAAGGCGGCATAGACCGCGTCGGCGTCGGGCACCCAGAAGTAGACGGCGCCGCCGGGCGCGCAGTCGCCGGCGTGGCCGCTCAGGAAGATCGTCTGGCCGTCGCGCGTGATCTGCAGGAAGAGGGGCAGGCCGGGCTCGAACTGGTGCTGCCAGTCGATGCTGAACCCGAGCTGATCGATATAGAAGGCTTGCGCTCGCGCCGCGTCCGTCATGCGCAGCTGCGGGATGACGGTCTGGGTGTTCATCGGGCCACGGCGGTGGGCTGCAGGTCGGCAGCGCGCTTGGCCGCCGCGTCGAACTGCGGGCCGAACGGCGGGCGCTTCAGATAGCGGCCCTTGCCTTGTTCCGCCCGCAGCTCGCCCCGAGCGAACACCACGCGGCCCTGCGCGATGGTGTGGCTGGGGATGCCACGCACCGTGCGGCCCTCGAAGATGTTGAAGTCGTTCCTGGAGAACTGTGTCTTGGCGCTCAACGTCTTGATGCCGGCCGGGTCCCACAGCACGAGGTCGGCGTCCGCCCCCTCGGCGATGACGCCCYTGCGCGGGTACATATTGAAGAGCTTGGCCGCGTTGGCCGATGTGATGGCGACGAACTCGCTCGGCGTGAGGCGGCCGGAGTTGACGCCGGCATCCCACAACACGGCCATGCGCTCTTCCACGCCGCCGCAGCCGTTGGGGATCTTGGCGAAGTTGTCCTTGCCGGCGGCCTTCTGTTCGGCGCAGAAGGTGCAGTGGTCGGTTGCCGTCGTGTGCAGCTGGCCCGATTGCAGGCCGCGCCACAGGAACTCCTGGTGGATCTTGGGGCGGAAGGGCGGGCTCATCACATAGGCGGCAGCCTTCTCGAAAGACGGGTCGCGATAGACGCTGTCGTCGATCAGCAGATGGCCGGCCAGCACCTCGCCGTAGACCCGTTGGCCACGCGCACGCGCACGCGCAATCGCCTCGGCGCTCTCGATGCAGCTGACGTGCACGATATAGATGGGCACACCCAGCACATCGGCAATCGCGATGGCGCGGTTGGCGGCCTCGCCTTCCACCATCGGCGGGCGCGACATCGGGTGGCCCTCGGGGCCGGTGATGCCCATCTTGGCGACCTCGGCCTGCAGCAGGTAGACGAGCTCTCCGTTCTCGGCGTGCACGGTCGGCATGGCGCCGAGTTCGAGCGCACGCTTGAAGCTGTTCACCAGCGTCTCGTCGTCGCACATGATGGCGTTCTTGTAGGCCATGAAGTGCTTGAAGCTGTTCACGCCTTCCTCGCGTACCAGCGTGCCCATGTCGGCGTGCACTTGCTCGCTCCACCAAGTCACGGCCACGTGGAAGGCGTAGTCGGACGCGCTCTTCTCGGCCCAGCCTCGCCACTGCTGGTAGGCGTCCATCAGCGGCTGCTGCGGGTTGGGGATGACGAAGTCGATGATGGACGTCGTGCCGCCGGCCAGCCCCGCGGCGGTGCCGGTGAAAAAGTCGTCCTGCGTGACCGTGCCCATGAAGGGCAGCTGCATATGCGTGTGCGGGTCGATGCCGCCGGGCAGCAGGTACTGGCCGGTGCCGTCGAGCGTCGTGGTGCCGGCCGGTGCTTCGCGCGCGGCGCGTTCGCCGATGGCGGCGATGCGGCCGTCGACGCACAGCACATCAGTGCGGGACTCGGCGTCGGCATTGACGACGACGGCGCCTCGGATCAAGAGAGAAGAAGTCATGTCGCGCGCCTTGTGAGCGAGTGAGGTTGGGTCTTGCCGGCCATCAGCGCGCCATAGACGAGGGCAGCCAGTGCCAGGCCGGCAAACCAGGCATAGGTGTAGATGGCCTTGAACGCGGCGCCGACCTCGGGAAAGGCCGCCGGGAAAGCGGCATTCAGGAAGCCGGGGATGTTGGGCGCGACGCCGACGGCGAAGGCGATGACGGCGGCGATGTTCCAGCCGCCGCGGTAGCTGTAGCGGCCGCCTTCGCGGTAGAGCTCTTCCACCACCAGCTCGGTCTTGCGCAGCACGTAATAGTCAACGATGAGGATGCCCGCCACCGGCCCCAGCAGCGCCGAGTAGCCGATCAGCCAGGTGAAGATATAGCCCTGCGTGGACTCAAGGATCTTCCACGGCATCATGGCGATGGCGATGCCTGCAGTCAGCATGCCGCCGGTCTTGTAGCTGATGCGACCCGGCGCCAGCGCCGAGAAGTCGTAGGCCGGGCCGACCAGGTTGGCGGCGAGGTTGACGCTGACGGTGTCGATCAGCAGCACGATGAGCGCGATCAGCACCGCCGCACCGGTCATGCGGCTGGCCACGTCCACCGGGTCCCAAAGCGCCTTGCCGTAGATGACGACGGTGGCCGAGGTGACGAACACGGCGAGCGCCGCGAGCAAGCCCATCGGCAGTGGCAGGCCGATGGCCTGGCCGATGAGCTGGTCGCGCTGCGTCTTGGCGAAGCGCGTGAAGTCGGGGATGTTCAGCGCCAGCGTGGCCCAGAAGCCCACCATGGCGGTCAGCGACGGCCAGAACACGGCGGAGAATTGGCCGGCCTTCTTGCCGCCTTCCACAAACGCCGAGGGCTGGTCCAGGATGGGGCCGAAGCCACCGGCCTTGTCCCAGGCCCACCACAGCAGCACGAAGCAGATGACGATCTTGATCGGCGCCGTGTAGGTCTCGAGCTTGCGGATGGCTTCGATGCCGTGCACGACAAACCAGAACTGCAGGGCCCAGAACAGCAGGAAACAGCCCAGCTGCGCAGCGTTGATGCCCAGGCCCGGCAGCGGGTCGCCCGTGAGCGGGTGGCCGATCAGCACGCCGGCCAGCGTGTAGATCATCTGGCCGCCAAACCAGGTCTGGATGCCGTACCAGCCGCAGGCGAYCAGCGCCCGCAGCAGCGCCGGCAGCCGCGCGCCCTGCGTGCCGAAGGAGGCCCGCGCCAGCACCGCATATGGGATGCCGTACTTGGCGCCGGCATGGCCGATCAGCAGCATGGGCACCAGCACGATGAGGTTGCCCAGGAAGACCGTGCCGACGGCCTGGCTCCAGCTCATGCCCGACTCGATGAGGCTGGCCGCCAGCGTGTACGCCGGGATGCACATGACCATGCCCACCCACAGCGCTGCAAAGTGGTACCAGCGCCAGGTCCGCTGGGCGGCCGTGGTCGGGACCAGGTCAGGATTGCTCAGCGTCGGATCGTTCATGGTCAGCTTCCGTCGAGTTCAGGTGTTCTGCGGGAAAGCAAATTGCGGGCCCTTGGGCAGGGAATCCGGCCAGCGCTGCATGACCGCCTTGTGCTTGGTATAGAAGCGCACCGCCTCGGGGCCATAGGCATGGTGGTCGCCGAACAGGCTGCGCTTCCAGCCGCCAAAGCTGTTGAAGGCCATGGGCACCGGCAGCGGCACGTTGACGCCCACCATGCCGACCTGGATGTGATGCACGAACTCGCGCGCCACGTGGCCGTCACGCGTGAAGATGGCGACGCCGTTGGCGTACTCGTTCGCTTCGATCAGCGCGATGGCGCCGGCCAGGTCCGGCACGCGCACGACGCACAGCACCGGGCCGAAAATCTCTTCGGTGTAGCAGCTCATGTCGGCCGACACGCCGTCCAGCAGCGTGCCACCGACGAAGAAGCCGTCCTCGAAGCCGGCTACACGGTGGCCACGGCCATCAACGACGGCCTTCGCACCGGCCGCCACGCCTTCGCCGATCAGCTTCTCCACGCGCTGCTGTGAAGCTCGCGTGATCAGCGGCCCCATCTCGATGCCGCTGCCATGGCCTTCACCGATCTTCAGCGCGGCCACCTTGGGTGCCAGCGCCGCCACCAGCGCATCGGCCGCATCGCCCACCGCCACGGCCACCGAGATCGCCATGCAGCGCTCGCCGGCCGAGCCGTAGGCCGCGCCCATCAGCGCGTCCACGGCCTGTTCCAGGTCCGCATCGGGCATGACGACCATGTGGTTCTTCGCGCCGCCCAGCGCCTGCACGCGCTTGCCGTGGGCCGAGCCGACCTTGTAGATGTGCTCGGCCACCGGCGTGGAACCGACGAAGCTGACGGCCGCGATGCCGGGGTGGGCGAGGATGGCGTCGACGATTGTTTTGTCACCCTGCACGACGCTGAACACGCCGTCGGGCAGGCCGGCTTCCTTCAGCCATTGCGCCATCAACAGCGACGCGCTTGGGTCGCGCTCGCTGGGCTTCAAGATGAAGGCATTGCCGCAGCCGATGGCCAGCGGGTACATCCACATGGGCACCATGGCGGGGAAGTTGAACGGCGTGATGCCGGCGACGACACCCAGCGGCTGGCGCACGCTCCAGGCGTCCAGGCCGCGCGCGATCTGCTCGGTGTACTCGCCTTTGAGCAGCTGCGGCATGGCCGTCGCGAACTCGATGTTCTCGATGCCACGGGCCACTTCGCCCAAGGCATCCGGCATGGTCTTGCCATGCTCGCGCACCAGCGCGGCGGCCAGTTCTTCGCGCTTGTCCTGCACGATGGACAGGAACTTGAACAGCACGCGGGAGCGGGCCAGTGCCGGCGTCTGGCCCCAGGCCTTGGCGGCCTTGGCAGCGGACGCGACCGCGGCGTCCAGGTCGGCCACGCTGCCCAGCAGCAGCTTGCCCTGCACCGCGCCGGTGGCGGGGTTGTAGATGTCCTGCTGGCGCTCGCCGCTGCCGCGCGTGATGGCGCCGCTGATCCAATGACCGACTTCGTAGGGACTCATCTCGATTCCTTCAAGTGCATCCGGCACTCATCGGGTTGTTCGGGTGCGTGGTCCAGTTCGCATAGCTGCCGTCGATGACGCGGCCCGTGCGCGCATCGGTCTCGCCCGGCTGCAGCGCGCGCATCGAGATGGTGCCAGGGACGGGGCAGATCGACACGCAGAGATTGCAACCGACGCATTCGGCATCATTGACCTCGAAATGCCGCTGGCCGTCCTTCATCGCAAAGATGGCCTGGTGCGAGGTGTCCTCGCAGACGACATGGCAGCGCCCGCACTTGATGCAGCTGTCCTGGTCGATGACGGCTTTCTCGACGTAGTTCAGGTTGAGCTGGTTCCAGTTCTTCACGGTCGGCACCGCGCGGCCCTGGAAGTCGGCAATGCTCTTGTAGCCCTTCTCGTCCATGAAGGTGTTCAGGCCCGAGCACATGTCCTGCACGATCTTGAAGCCGTAGACCATGGCGGCGGTGCAGACCTGCACCGTGCCGCAGCCCATGGCGATGAACTCGGCCGCATCGCGCCAGGTGGTGATGCCGCCGATGCCGCTGATCGGCAGGCCGGCGGTTGCCGCGTCGCGGGCGATTTCGGCCACCATGTTCAGCGCGATCGGCTTCACAGCCTGGCCGCAGTAGCCGCCGTGCGAGCCCAGGCCGTCGGTGACCGGGCTCATGGTCATGCGGTCCAGGTCCACGCCCATGACCGAATTGATGGTGTTGATGAGGCTGACCGCATCGGCGCCGCCCGCATGGGCTGCGCGCGCCGGGAATCGCACGTCGGTGATGTTGGGCGTCAGCTTCACGATGACGGGCATCTTCGTGTGCTTCTTGCACCACTCGGTGACCTGCTGGATGTACTCCGGCACCTGGCCGACGGCCGAGCCCATGCCACGCTCGCTCATGCCGTGGGGGCAGCCGAAGTTCAGCTCCACGCCGTCGGCGCCGGTGTCGGCCACGCGCTCCAGGATGGCCTTCCAGCTCGCCTCGTTGACCGGCACCATCAGCGAGACGATCATGGCCCGGTCAGGGAAGTCGCGCTTCACGCGCTTGATCTCGTCGAGGTTGATCTGCAGCGGCCGGTCGGAGATCAGCTCGATGTTGTTGAAGCCGATGACGCGCCGGTCCTGGCTCCACAGCGTGGCGTAGCGCGGGCCGTTGACGTTGACGACCGGCGGGTCCTCGCCCAGCGTCTTCCAGACGACGCCGCCCCAGCCGGCCTCGAAGGCGCGGCGCACGTTGATCTCCTTGTCGGTCGGCGGTGCGGACGCGAGCCAGAAGGGGTTGGGGCTTTGGATGCCGAGGAAGTTGGTGCTCAGGTCAGCCATGGGAGGCCTCCGTATCGTGATGGCGGACGGCGCTCAGGCCCAGGGCGCGGTCGATGCTGATGGCGGCGCGTTTGCCGTGCTCCACGGCTTCTACGGTCAGGTCCCGGCCGCCGGCGCGGCAGTCGCCGCCGGCCCAGACGCGGGCCAGGCTGGTCTGGCCGTCGGCGTCGGTCTTGATGCGGCCGGCTTCCAGGGCGATGGCGCTGCCAGCCGGTTCCGGCTGATACGTCTGGCCGATGGCGCGCAGCACCATGTCGGCCTCGATGAAGAACTGTTCGCCGGTGTCGACGAGCTTGCCGCCTTCGAGCTTCGTCGCCGCAAAGCGCATGCCTCGCAGCACGCCGCCCTGGCCTTCCACGCCGAGCGGCCGAGCCCAGCAGCGGATGGTCACGCCGTTCGTCTGTGCCCAGTGCTGTTCGTGGGTGGAAGCCGACAGGCCGTCGGGCCCGCGGCGGTAGACCATGGTCACCTGCTCGGCACCCAGCAGCCGGCTCTGCACGGCCGCGTCCACGGCTGTCATGCCGCCGCCGATGACGACGACCTTGCGGCCCACTGTGACGATCTCGGGCGCRCTCTGGCGCAGCTCGGCGATGAAGTCGACGGCGTCGCGCAGGCCCGTGACCTGCGGTTCGGCAATGCCCAATGCATTGACGCCACCCAGGCCCAGCCCGAGGAAGACCGCGTCGTATTCAGCCAGCAGGCCGTCGAGTGTGATGTCACGGCCGAGTCGACAGTTCAACTTGGGCGTGATGCCGCCAATGCTCAGCAGCCAGTCGATCTCCTTCTGCGCGAAGCCGCCGGCCACCTTGTAGGTCGCCAGGCCGTATTCGTTCAGGCCACCGAGCTTGGGGTTGGCGTCGAACAGCACGACGTCATGACCGCGCCACGCCAGGCCGTGGGCCGCAGCCAGGCCGGCCGGCCCGGCGCCAACGACGGCGATGCGCCGGCCCGTCGGCATGCCGCGTTCGAACAGCGGCTTGGCGCCGGGGTTGGCGAAGTGACCCTCCACCGCATAGCGCTGCAGCATGCCGATCTCCACCGGCTTGCTCTCATTGGTGTTGCGCACGCAGGCCTGCTCGCACAGCACCTCGGTCGGGCAGACGCGGGCGCACATGCCGCCCAGCGGGTTGGCCGTCAGGATGGCCTCGGCCGCGCCGCGCACGTTGTCCTGCGCCACGCGCTGGATGAAGCTGGGGATGTCGATGCCGGTCGGGCAGGCCGTCTGGCAGGGCGCGTCATAGCAGTAATAGCAGCGCTCCGCCTCGATCAGCGCCTGCGTCCGGTTCAGCGGCGGATGCGCGTCGGCAAAATTCTGCGCGTAGTCATCGGGCGTCAGGCGCCCGGATTTCAGATCGGCAAGGTCCACGGGAATCTCCGGGTGGAAAACACCCAAACATTACTACTCCGTAAAAATTGACCTAAGCGTAAAAACCCGCAGCTTCAGCTTGGTGCGCGCCGTCAGAATGCGGGCATGACCGTGACCGCTGCCGCGCGCACCCCGCGCGCCGCCACCCTGCGCAAGCAGGAGGCCATCCTCGCTGAAGCCGAACGCCAGTTCGCCCGATACGGATTCGAAGGTGTCAGCCTCGACAGCATCGCTGCCGTGCTCGATCTGTCGCGCCAGAACCTGCTCTATCACTGGCCCAGCAAGGAGGAGCTTTACCGCGCCGTGCTGGACAGCGTGATGGGCGAGTGGATGGCCAACATGAACGCCATCACCGAGGCCGACGAACCCGAAGCCGCCATCCACACCTATGTGTCGGCAAAACTACGATTCAGCCGTGAACGGCCCAGCGGCAACGCCGTTTTCACGCGCGAGATCATGGCTGGCGCGCCGCGCTACCAGGACGTGCTCAAGGCCCAGGTCATGCCGCTGCTGCATGCCGACGTGGCGCGTTTCGAGGGCTGGGCGGCCGAGGGCCGCATCCGGCGCGTCGATTTCACCCACCTGATGTTCCTGATCTGGTCGTCCACCCAGGCCTATGCCGATCTGGGGCCGCAGTTCGCTCTCTACATGGGCAAGCCAGCATTGGAAGAAGAGGACTTCGACCGTGCCCGCGAGCTGATCACGGGGCTGATCTGGCGCAGTCTGAAAGTGGCCTGATGAAGCGTCGCGGTCTCTTGATGGGGTTGATGCTGGCAGCCGGCCTGGCCCAGGCCGCCCCGCCGGCCGAGCTGGTCGCGCAGCTCAAGGCCCAGTCGGACGCCTGGGACCAGGCCATCGTCCGCCGGGACCGCGCCGCCATCGAGGCCAACATGGCCGAGGATTTCCGCCAGATCGACGGCCGCGGCAATGTCGAAACCAAGGCCAGCTTTGTCGAAGGGCTGGTCTCGCCCGACCTTGTCATCGACCCCTACACCGTCGAGGACTTCGAGGTGCGCGTCTATGGCGACACGGCCCTGCTCAGCGGCCGCACGCGCATGACGGGCCGCTATCAGGGCCAGGCCTTCAAGAGCCACTACCGCTACATCGACATCTACGTGAAGCGTGGCGGCGCCTGGAAGATCGTCAGCGTGCAGATCAGCCGCATCCCCGAACCCTGACTGCTGACCAAGGGGCGCGGCAGTTGAGTTGAGCACGCGGCTCAAGCTGTCGGCCCGTCCTCGTCTTCATGCATGACCCAGCGGCCCTTGCCGGTGCGCTTGCCGGCCAGCATGGCCCGGTCGGCGCAGGTGATCAGGGTGTTGACGTCGCGCCCATGCCGCGGGTACATGGCCACGCCGATGCTGATCCCCACCCGGGCCTCGCCGCCGCCCGGCAGGGGGATGGGCGCCTCGAAGGCGGTCAGCAGCCGGTTCAGCGCATGCCTTTCGTCGTAGAGGCCGTTGAGCTGGTTGAGCACCAGCACGAACTCATCGCCGCCGATACGCGCCACCACGTCGTTGCCGCGCACGCTGGCGCTCAGGCGCTCGGCGGTGATGCGCAGCAGCGCGTCGCCGGCGTCATGGCCCTGGGCGTCGTTGATGGCCTTGAAGCCGTCCAGGTCCAGATAGCAGACCGCCAGCCAGCGGTCGTTGCGTTCGGCGTCGCGCAGCAGGAAGGCCAGGCGCTCGAACAGCAGGTGCCGGTTGGGCAGGCCGGTCAGCATGTCGTGGAAAGCCAGGTGGCGGGCCTGCTCCTCGCTGTGCTTGATGGCCGTGATGTCCAGCATCAGCCACAACGACTCGCCGTCCGGCAGGGCCGTGCCGCTCAGGTCGATCCAGACCGGGCTGCCATCCTTGCGCCGCATGCGCAGCTGAGTGCGGTAGCGGTGCGGTGCCTCCAGGCGCTGGGAGGCGCGGCCGATCTGGGCGTAGGACTCATCGTCGAGATAGAGCAACCGTGAGGGCTGGCCGCTCAGCTCGCCAGGCTCGTAGCCGAACAGCCGGTCCAGGGCGGCGTTGTGCCAGACCTCGCTGCGGCCGCGCAGCCTGACCATCGCCACCAGCTCGTTGTCCAGCAGTGCGCCGCGCTCGGCGGCCAGCAGCTCGACGCGGCTGCGCTCCTGCACCTGCCGGGCCTGGGCGCGGTAGATGAAGACCGAGAACGCGACCAGCAGCGCCTCCAGCAGCAACAGCAGCGCGGCCAGCACGCCGACCTCCCGGCGCCAGCCGGCGTAGAAGTCCTCGGTGGCCAGGCCCGCCAGCATCAGCATCGGGTAGTCGGGCACGGTCTCGTAGGCGGTGGCGCGTTCCACGCCATCCAGCGCCGTGCGTGTGACGAAGCTGCCCTGCTTCGGGTTCGCGGCCAGTGCCGCGCGCAGCTGTTCGGACACCCGGGTCGTGCCGGTGCCGGCCTCGGGGTTGGCATCCAGCGGTGAATACCGCGCGATCAGCTGCAGCGAGCTGGAGCGCAGCGTCACGGCCCCCTGGGCGCCGACGTTGGCACGCTTGAAGTCGTCGCGGAAGCGCTCCGTCTTGATGCTGGCGTAGACCACGCCCAAGAAGCGGCCATCGGCGGCGGTGCGGGCGCGTGCCAGGACCAGGCCCCAGCCGCCGATGATGCGCCCGCGCTGGGGCTCGGAAACGGCCGTGCGCGTCGGGTCGGCCTGCGCCGCGCGGAAATAGTCGCGGTCGGCCATGGACACGGCCGGCCTGTCGCCGGGGTTGAGCACCAGGYCGTTGGCGTCGGTCACGCGCAGCGCATCGATGGTGGGCACCAGGGCCCGCTGCTCCTCGGCAATGCGCGCGATCTCGCGAAGGTCCGCCCCCTTGGCCGGCAGCTCATCCAGCCGCTTCAGCAAGGACTGCAGGCTGTTGTCCACCAGCCTGAAGCCCGCGCTGACGTTCTGCCCCAGCGTGTGCGCCAGATTGGCCGCCGTTTGGCGCGCCTGCGCCTCATGGGTCTGCTGGCTGGCATAGGCGACCCGCAGCGCGACCAGGACAACCATCGCCAGGATGACGAGGTTGCCGAGGATCAGGTAGCGCTTGAAGCGCAGCAGGCTTGCAGAGATTCGCCAGGGCATGCGAAGGCAAAGTCAGGGGTTGGTATGTGGTTTGCCCTCCCCGGCTGCCCCATGCTAGCCCAGCCGCGGTGCTTTCAGTGCCAGCCGGCGTCGCGCGCGGTGCGCTCCTGCTCGGCGTTGAGGGCTTCGCCGGCGATGAGCCCGTCCATCGCACCCAGCACGGCGGGTGGCAGGGCGGTGGCGGCCTGGCGCATGCCGGTGCCGGGCGTGGGCGCCACGGCCGCGACCTGCTGCAAGGCCCAGGCGCCGTCGCCGTCGCGGCAGGCCAGGCCGGCCGAGGCGGTGGTCGTGAAGCTGCGGCAGTAGCGGCCGTCCCTGGCCTTGAAGCTGACCTGCACGGCCACTGCGCCGCCTGGTGCGCTGGCGAGCTGGCGGTCCAGCGCCTGGGCGATGGCGCCGGTGGCGACAAGGCGGTTTTCATCGGTCGCGCCCGGTGGCGTCAGGCGGGTGCCGATCAGCGTGCCCAGCAGCAGCGTTGCGGCCATGCCGCCCCAGGCGGCCCAGCTGGACATGGCACGCCGCTGGGCGCGCACGGTGCCGAGGTCCACGACCTGCGCGGCCGGCTCGGCCAGCAGGGCCTTGAGCCGCTCCGGCACAGGCTCCTTCAGCACGCCGTCAAAGGCGGCGGCCAGGCGGCGGCGCTCGGCTTTCAGTTGATCCTCGTTCATGTTCATGGCCACTCTCCCAGCAGTTCCTGCAGCGCCTCGCGGGCGCGGGCGACGCGGCTCGTCACGGTGCCGACCGGCACGCCCAGCGTCTCGGCGGCTTCCTGATAGCTCAAGCCCTCGACCAGCACCA
This sequence comes from Roseateles sp. P5_E11, assembly GCF_054049355.1. Classification (NCBI taxonomy): domain Bacteria; kingdom Pseudomonadati; phylum Pseudomonadota; class Betaproteobacteria; order Burkholderiales; family Sphaerotilaceae; genus Roseateles; species Roseateles sp. P5_E11. The sequence continues at coordinate 22,325 of NZ_JBFUMO010000015.1, forward strand.
GGCCGACCACCGTGCGGTGCTCGTCGCTCAACTTGGCTACGGCCTTGCGCACGAGGATGGCGTCCAGCGGCGCGCCCGTCATGGCGCCGTCGCCGACGTGCTCGCCTTCCTCCTCGGGCAGGAAAGTCTGGCCGCGCCGTTCACGGGCCCTCAGTTCATCGATCCACGCGTTCTGCATGATGCGAAACATCCAGCTGTCCAGACGCGTTCCAGGCGTCCACTGGTCGGTGCGGTTCAGCGCCTTCTCGATGGCGACCTGCACGAGGTCGTCGGCGTCTTCGCGGGAGTGGGCCAGCGTGCGGCCGAAACGGCGCAGCCGCGGCAGCAGGGCAGCAATTTCCTGGCGAAGTTCGGAAAGGTTCTCGGGCATCGATACAGGGACAACGGACGAGGCATGGATTTTCTTCCCTCCCTCGCTCGTTATCCTCACAAAAGCTGTTGCGACGCCATGAAACCTCTTCTCGCTCTGACCCTCGCCGCCCTGGCCGTGCCGGCCCAGGCCCAACTGCGCTTGCCGCAGCTGCCGGGCGTGTCGCGCCTGCCCGGTATGGTGGACCGTGTCGTGGACCGCGTCGTGCAACCCCTGCCCGAGCTGCTGTCGTCGACCACGCAGCTGGTGGACCTGCGCGCGACGACGGTGCGCGACCTGCTGCAGCGCCATTCGGACCTCGTCGAGGCCGACCCGCGCGGCGAGCTGATACGCCGCCGCGAACTCGTGCTGCTCTCGCCCAGCGATGCCGCCTTGGCCGCAGCGGCGGCCCTGGGCCTCGTCAAGCTGCGCGAGGAGGCCTGGCCCGAGCTGGAACTTCGCGAGGTCGTGCTGAGTGTGCCCGCGAGCCTGGGCACAGCCGAGGCGCTGGACAAGCTGCGCGCCGCCCAGCCCGATCTGCAGGCCGACTTCAACCATCTGTATTCGCGCAGCGGCGAGCTCGCACCCGGCGCCGCTGTCGCCCCAGCCAAGCCGCGCGGCCCGGTGCGGGTGGGCCTCATCGATGGTGGCGTGGACCGCCGTCACACCGCCCTGCGCCATGCGGCCGGCGGCAGCTTCGGCTGCGCTGGCAGCCTCGTACCGAGCGAACATGGCACGGCCATCGCCTCCCTGCTCGTCGGCCGCGACCGCGGCTTTGCGGGCGCTTCACCCAAGGCCGAGCTGTTTGCTGCCGACGTGTACTGCGACAAGCCCGACGGCGGCTCGGCCGAGGAGGTCGTGCGCGCCCTGGCCTGGATGGCGCGCGAGCGCGTCGCCGTCATCAACCTGAGCCTGGTCGGCCCACCGAACCGGCTGCTGGAGCAGGGCGTCGCGGCCCTGGTCAAGCGCGGGCATCTGCTCGTCGCGGCGGTCGGCAACGACGGCCCGGCCGCGCCGCCGCTGTTCCCGGCTTCCTATGCCGGCGTCATCGGCGTGACCGGCGTCAACCCATCGCGCCGCGTGCTGCCCGAGGCGGCGCAGGGGCCACAGGTGCTGCTGACGGCGCCGGGCGCCGATGTCGCCGTGGCCCGCAGTGGCGGCGGCTATGGCATCGCGCGCGGCACCTCGTTTGCGGCACCGCTGGTGGCGGGCCTGCTTGCTGCGGAACTGCGCGAGCCCGACCCGGCCGCCGCTGCGGCAGTGCTGGAGCGCCTGGCCGCTGCCGCCATCGATCTGGGCGCGCCCGGGCGCGATCCGGTCTATGGCCGTGGCCTCGTCGCCGAAGACCTGCGCGTGGTACCCGAGCAGCTGCAAGCACGCCAGGCACGCTGAAACAGACACTTGCATCTCGATCGGGAAGGAAGTCTCGGCTGCGGTCGTTGTACTCAGTGAAAGGGCCGGAATGGCTGGCTCTTCCGCAACAACCACCCGGAGATCCATCATGTTTGCAACCCGTCGCACCCAAGTTCTTCGCACCACGCTGAGCACCGTGTTGACCATTTCGGCCGTCGCGGCCGGCCTGCTCGCTTCCAACGCCCACGCCGGCCTGCTCGGCGGTGGCGGTGGCGGCCTCACCGGTGGCTTGACCGGCGGTTTGAATGGCGCGCTGTCGCCCCGCCAGCTCGATGTCGGTGGCCGCGCGAACGGCAATGCCAGCGGCTCGGCGGACGGTTCCCTCGTCAAGGGCACGCTGGACAAGACCAAGGGCACCGTCRGCGGCGTCAAGGACACGGCGACGGCCAAGGTCGGCGAGGTGAAGTCCACCGCGACCGACAAGGTGGGTGAGCTGAAGTCCGCCGGCGAAGGCGCCAAGGACTCGCTGGGCAATGCTGCCGGCAGCGCCTCGGGCAGCGCCGATGGCAGCATCAGCGGCGCGTTGAATGGCACGGCCAACGGCGTCAGTGGCAATCTGGCGGGCCAAGGCAGCGGCATGCTGAACGGTGCGCTGAGCCGTGGCGATACGCCGGCCGCGACGACGCCCGCCAACCCGGCCACACCGACGGCCACGACCCCCGCCATGCCGGCAACTCCGGCCACGCCCACGGCCTCCACCGCGCCCGCCGCCACCTCGCCGCTGACGCTGGGGGGTGCCGCGGCGGGCAGCGCCAGCAAGAAGGAAGTCAGCGGCAATGCCAGCGGCCAGGCCACCGGCCGCCAGACCCAGGCTGCGGGCGGCGCCTCGGCCAAGGCCTCGCGCACCGACAAGTCGGTGGCCGTGGACGGCGCGGCCAATGGCTCGGCCAAGCGCTGATCGGCCTTGAGGCTGAAGAGCCAGGGCGGCCTGCGGGCCGCCCTTGTCGTTGTCAGCCGCGCCGCTTCAGGCGGTACAGCGCAATCCCGGAGCAAAGCACCGTGAACCCGAACAGCACGGCGAAGGCCATCTCCGGTGCGATCCAGCGGAACTTCTCCACCCCGCCCGCGGCGAAGACGAGCTGGTTGAGGTGGAACTGCGGCCAGAACGGCGCCTGGAAGTACATGGACTTGGGCAGCGGGAAGAACACGCCCGACAGGTAGAGCCCCGGCAGGTAGAGCAGGTGGGCGTAGGCCGGCGCGGCCGAACCGCTGGCCAGCGCGCCGACCATCAGACCCAGGGCGCAAAAAGGGATGGCACCGGTGATGAGCACGACGCTCATGGCCGCGAGTTGGCCGGCGCTCAAGCCGGCCTGGCCGCTGACGGCGGTGACGACGAGGATGGGCAGGTAGGCGATCACGCCGGTCACGACGCCAGCGACGATCTTGGCCGTCAGCCAGGCGCCGGGCGGCGCGGGCTGGGCGCGCTTGAGGGTCAGCAGGCCCAGCTCTCGTTCCATGGCGATGGACGGGCAGGTGGCGAACACCGCGGCCATGGTCACGGCCATCAGCGAGAAGCCGGCGAACATGAAGCGGGCGGCGTCCGGGTCCTTGGCCGTCATCTCGCCGGCCACCGCGAAGGCGAACAGCAGGTACAGGGCCACCGGCAGCACGAACATCGGCAGCGCAAAGGCCGGCGCGCGCAGCAGGCGGATGAGTTCGAGGCGGATCTCGGCCGTGTAGGGCGATGTGGTGCGGTGGGCCGGCGCGAAAGCCGGGGTGGGGCGGGTCAAGGTGGTCATGCGGCCTCCCGGGTCAGTTCGTTGAAAGCGTCATTGAGCCCGGCCTGCTTCACTTCCAGGCGCGAGAGCTGCGGGTCGGCCGCGAGCAGGCGGCGCACCACCGCTTCGGCATCCGTGGCGACGATGGCGAGCTGGTCGTGGTCACAACTCACGTCCACCACGCCCGGCCACCGGCGCACGTCGCCCGGCACCAGCGAGGTCTCGCAGCGGATGTGGCGGCGAGATACGAGCGCGCGCATCTCAGCCACGCTGCCCGAGGCGATGACGCGGCCCTTGCCGAGCACGGCCACGCGGGTCGCCAGTGCTTCCGCCTCTTCCAGATAGTGCGTCGTCAGCAGGATGGAGCAGCCCTCGCGCAGCAGTGCACGGATGTTGGCCCACATCAGCTCGCGGGCCTGGATGTCGAGACCGACGGTGGGCTCGTCCAGGAACAGCACCCGAGGGCGCCCGCAGACGGCGATGGCGAACTGCACCTGGCGCTTCTGGCCGCCGGAGAGCTTGCCGTAGGGCCGATTGGCCAGCGCCGTGATGCCGGCGCGCTCCAGCGCGTCCTTCACGCTCAGCGGGTGCTGGTAGTAGCTGGCCGACAGCGCGACCAGCTCATGCACCTTGAGGTCCTTGGGCAACTCAACGTCCTGCATCATGACGCCCAGCCCCTGGCGCCGCGCAATCTCCTGCGGCGAGCCGCCGAGCAGGCGCACGATGCCGGCGTCGGCGTTGTGCAGGCCCAGCCACAGCGAGATGGCCGTGGACTTGCCGGCGCCGTTGGGGCCGAGCAGTGCGAGCAGCTCGCCGCGCCTGAGCTGCAGGTCGACGCTGCTGAGCGCCTCCAGCTTGCCGTAGCGCTTGGACACGCCGCACAGCGAGGCGACGACGTCATCGGTCGTCGCTTCTTCGGTGGAGACGGCAACGGCGCGACGGGGATAAGCCTTGCCGTTGAGCACCTTGCCGATGACCGTCGAGCGCACCAGCCCCTGGTAGCTCAGCAGAAGCACGGCGAGGCTGCCCAGCAGGACGAGCGGGTACTTCACGCCCCAGTGCAGCGGCCAGTCGCCCACCCAGACCTGCACGGCGCACACCAACGGCAGGTGGACGAGGTAGATCCAGTAGGACGCATCGGCGACGTAGCGCAGGGCCGGGCTGTGGCCTGACAGGAAACGCAGTGCGAGGCCCGTGATGGCGAAGGTCCACGACCAGGCCGAAGCAACGAAGGACAGCGCGAAGATCAGCTTCGGCGTATCGGGCATCCCGAATGGCGGCTGGGTTCTCAGGATGCAGAGGCAGACGGCCGAGGACGCGATGGCCAGCGCCAGGTGCAGTGGCCAGCGTGCGCGCAGCGCCGCCAGCGCATCTGGCGCGCGATGCACCAGCCAGCCGAACATGAAGGCCGTGCCGAAGCCGACCGTGGCGGGCAGTTGCGGGATCAACGACTGGTCCGGTGTGGGGATGCCGACCGCGGGCATCCACATCTGCAGGGACAGCAGGCAGCCCGCGAKCGGCAGGCCCAGAAGCAGCGCACCGGCCGGCCAGCGCAAGGCAGCGGTCGTGATGCGGTCCAGCCAGCCGCGCAGCACCTGGCCCCGGTCCAGCGCCGCGATGGCACTGCGCAGCAGCAGGGCGCCGGCATACAGCCACAACAGCTGGTAGAGGAACCACAGGTGGAACAGCGGCAGCGCGCCAAAGGTCTTGGGCATTTCCGGAGGGGCCGGCGGCGCGCCGTTGAACACCTTCTGCATGCCCAGTCCCCACACGAAGATGATGGCGACGAACAGCAGTGGCCAGCCGACGACCAGCGGCACGGCGATGCGCTTGCCGCGGTTGAGCCAGAAGCCCGCGGTGCCCAGCTTCTGGTACTGCAGCCGCGCGAAGTAGCCGGCGATGAAGAAGAACAGCGTCATGCGGAAGCTGTGCGCGACGAAGGCCGCGTCGCCCAGGAAGGCACTGGGCGAGTTGTCGCTCATGGCCCATAGCCCCTTGGGGATGCCGGGGATGAAGGACATGCTGGCGTGGAAGGCCACGCCCAGCAAAAGGGCAAAGCTCCGCACTGCGTCGAGGGCGTGCAGCCTCTCGCCGTTGGGTTGTGAAGTCATGGTGTTTCCCTAGGAGGTGTGGATCGACCCCGCGCGGCCGAGCAGGCCGTCGCGGCGTCGCCAATCAAGGCGCAAAGCGGAGCCGTAGCCCGTGCTACGGCGAGCATTTGCAACGCCGAGTGGCGGCGTTGCGGTGGGATGAGCGGGCGTGAGGGGTTGGTTCATGCCTCCTCACAGGAAGTCGCGCCGACGTGCGGCGGTGAACAGGGGCAGGGACAGGGCGAGGACGGTGAGCGCCGCTTCAGCGGCGAGGAGCAGCCAGAACGTGCCGTTCCAGACGGGGGTGGCGGCGAGCATGTACTGCCC
>NZ_JBFUMO010000016.1:0-28095 GCF_054049355.1 Roseateles sp. P5_E11
ACGGAAATCGATGAGCCGTCAATTCTGCAAAACGTCAGCGTTGTAGACCATTGCGTCGGGTCATCGGCTGYCGCGAGTCGAATCTGCCGACTAGCCTCCTCAAATATCTCAGCCATGCCCGCAGATTCGCCGAGCTTTAAGCAAACATCTACCGCTATGCGGGCCGCGGCGCCCCCATGAAGCGACGAACCAACGCCATCAGCGATTGCCAAAAGTAGTTTGCCGTCGCTCGAAAGCGTCGAGCCAATAGCGTCAAAATTGCGCTGGTCATCGTACGCCAAGCTAAACGAGGCAATTGCGGGACTACGCACTAGCCCCCCCATAAGCGATGAAGCACAGGTGAAAGGGCGGTCCTGTTAACGCTGATAGAGCGTTCCAGGTGCTGGATGTCAGCCAATATATTGAGGCCTCGCACCTCGACTTCCGCAAGTATTCTTTCAGCAACTGTGGGGTTAAGCTGTGGACCGGCCAAGGCAATAAATCGGCGCTCAGCAAACCAGCGATTATGGGATGCGCCCAAGCCAAGCATTGAGATTAACGCGCGCGCCTGTATTGAAATTTCACCGAGTTCAACCAGCCACGTGAGTTTGTCTGCAATAACGTCGCAATAGTCAAAATTGAATTGACCCCGCCCTTGCTCAACATAATCAATGTAGGAATCAGCAAAGGCCATAAGCAGCTCAGGAGCCTCGCGACTAAGTGCCTCTAGATGGTCCTTGGAAAAGGATCGCAATACCAGGTCATTGACTTGAGAGAATGGCGCAGAATCTTCTAGAAAATTAAATACGCGATCCCATTCTTTATCATTAAGTACTGCCCCGCTCTGGAGCATCTTAACTATGGCCTCTTCTTTTCTTGAGACAAATGCGGGCGGGGCTACCTGCAGTGCCTYATAAAGTGCCGACCGTAATTCAGCAATCGATGCATAGCGCCGAGCCGGGACAGCCTTGGTGCATTTGGCCGCAACAGCGCCAACGGGCCCATCGATATGAGCCTCGGTATATGGTACGCGCTGAGCCGCGCCGACAAATATATCGAAAAGAATTACACCGAAGGAATATATATCGGAGCGCGCTGTAGCTCTTTTGAAATTTGTCATGAGCTCAGGGGCAGCATATCGCTCTGTTCCCCCTTGCGCACCTGTCATGGTGATCGTAGTCGCATCGCCCGCGGTAATCTTGATCAACCCGAAATCAGAAATTGCATAACGAGAACTGCCGTCCCCATTTTTCAATCGCAAAATATTCAAAGGCTTCAAATCGCGATGGAATATGCCTTGCGCATGAAGTCCTTCCAGTCCCGCCAAAATGTCAAATAGCGCCTGATGAGGTGCGCCACTGAGTGTGTGGTCAAACTGCAAGTCTTGAGCTAGCGTGCCTTCAGCAAGCTCCATGACAAAATATGGCGGATTTGCGGACAAATCACTTTCGAATACCCGGATGACATTCGGGTGCTGAATTCGGCCTTGATATTTTGCCTCATCGAAGAATCTACGTCGAAGCTCCTCAATCGTGACTTGGCCAGCTTGCACGGCGGCAAGAATCGACGCACATGGCTCGAACATTTTGAGAGCCACCATTTTTCCCACTTCACTCTGTGCCTGAACAACTCGCCCAAAAGCACCATTTCCAAGATTTCGGACGAACGTGTACGTGCCCATGAAGATGCCGTTGTGGGAGGTCGTGGAGACCAACATTGTAGGCAGCCGAGCAAGTGGGTAACACTACCGTCAACCCGACGATCCGTTGGGTTGGTGGGTTATGAGGCGGTGCGTTATCTACTGAGATCTAGCGAGACTCACCTTGCTTCTCAAGTAGCGGGTCTCAACGCTGATTGGCCACGCCAACAGCATCCCGGGCAACAAGCCATCGACCGGCCGGCACGGCGCGGGTTTAGGGGCAGGCCTTAAATCCAAAGTCGGGCGGCCCCGCAGCACAGCAGCCGCATCGGGCGCCGCTGTGCTCAGAAGAACACGATTCCGCCGAACGCGAATCCGTTCACCCTGGCCTCGCTGCGTCCGGCTTCGAAGTAGTGCGGCTCACGTCGCCTACGAATGCCACGCTTTTGGTCAACCTGCACAGGCCGGTCGTCACATTGGTCTTGCTGCAGGTCGGCGGCCGCACCCGGCTCCGCCCGCCGTTCCAGCCGTCAACGCAAAGTCAACGCCCCGACAGCGCCGCAGGTTCGGGGTCACAAATCTTTAGTGCCGCTCGCTGAACCGCGCTCGAACTCGTGCCGTCGCGCGGACGCGTGGTCGCCCATCACCGGCTTCGACGTCGTCCGGCTCGCCTCCCCCGCCAGCGTCACGCTCTTGGTCAGCCCGTAGTACAGGCTGGCCGTCACGTTGGTGCTGCTGCGCAGATCGGTCGCCGCGCCGTCCTTCAGCTTGCTCTCGCCCCAGTTCAGCCGGAGCTTGGTCTTGGCCGTGGCCCGCCAGCCGGCCTGCAGCAGCACCATTCGCCGCTTGCGTTTGCCGCGTCGCCGCCGGTCAACACCTTGCCGTATGTCAACTCCCCGTCAATCCGAGCCCACCACAATCACTACAACAGTTCTGGCCGCCCCATCCCCATGCCCACCCCCCGCTACGACCCTCTCAGCCGCGCCCTGCATTGGCTGACGGCCATCGCCGTGACCGTGGCCTTCATCCTGGGGCCGGGCGGCTTCGGGCGGATGATGCGCAAGGGCATCGACCCGGCCACGCGGCTGGACATCGTCTGGCATGAGTCCCTGGGCCTGCTGGTGTTGGCGCTGACGTTGCTGCGCCTGCTGTGGGTGGCGCTGCGGCCGGACAAGCCGCGCTTCGAGATGGCGGCGTGGATGCATGGGCTCTCAAAGCTGGTGCACGTCGTGCTGTGGGCCCTGATGCTGGCCTTGCCGGCCACGGCCTTGCTGGCCCTGGGCAGCGAGCACCATCCGCTGACGCTGCTGGGCGGCGTGCGCGTGGACGAGTTCCCCTGGATCGCCGGCTCGCGCCTGGGCGAGGCGGCGGACTGGGGCGACGTGCACGGCCTGCTCGGCGACGTGCTGATGTGGCTGGCCGGCCTGCACGCGCTGGCCGCGCTGTATCACCACTTCCTGCGCCGCGACGGCGTGCTGGCAGCCATGCTGCCCTGGCCGAGCAAACGCTGAGCCGCTGGCTCGGCCGCAAGCGGCGTTGCCGGGTCATGGAGGCGGCAACGCCGCCGTTCAAGGCGTCGATGCAAAGGTCAGCGGCCTGAGAGCGCCGCGACCAAGGCCTTCGCCACGGCTTCGCTCGAATTCGGGTTCTGGCCGGTGATCAGATTGCCGTCCTGCTCCACGTGGCTCAGCAGGGGCAGCGGCGCGGAGTGGAAATCAGCACCGCTGGCCTTCATCTCGTCTTCCAGCAGGAAGGGGACGACGGCCTTCAACCGCGCCAGGAATTCTTCGGCATTGGTGAAGCCGGTGGCGCGGCGGCCCTGGAAGAAAGGCTGGCCGTCGGCGCGCCTTGCGTGCACCAGCGCGGCCGGGCCGTGGCAGACGGCCGCAATCACCTTGCCGGCCGCGTCGTGCCGCGCTACCAGCGTGTGCAAGGTGGCGTCCTTGGCCAGGTCCATCATCGGGCCGTGGCCACCGGGGATGAACACGGCGTCGAACGTCTCGCCCTGCACGGACGCCAGCGTGACGCTGTGCCCCAGCGCTTCCAGCGGCATGGCCCATTCCTTGCGCTGCTTGTCGCTCGGTTCCGTCTTGGGGTCCAGCGGCACGGGGCCGCCCCGGGGCGATGCGACCGTGACGGCGATGCCGGCCTCGATGGCAGCCAGGTAGGGCACGGCGAACTCCTCCAGCCACAGGCCGGTCTGATGCTCAGGCGAGAGTTGTGTGGCACTGGTGGTGACGAAAAGGGCGCGCATGGATGGTCTTCAAAGTGGCTACGCGCAAATCTAGGTTGCTGTCAGCTCGCGCCTTGTAGGCGGCAATGCCGCTCGCGACCGCGCGCACGCCTGAAAGCGCTCGCTTCTTCCACCAGCTCGCGACGCGGGCCGTCAGAGCTGGGTGTGCAGCACCATCTGCGGCCCGAGCAGCGCGTTCAGCCGCGGGCTCGCTGGAACTGGCGCTTTCGGGTGATCATGCAAGCCTTGCAACAGTCCCTGCCCTCACTGCCTCATTGACCGCCAAGTGTTGCAGTTGGGACTTGAGCCGCCAACCGTCAAGGAATACAAGGGCTCGAATATGGCTGTGAACTGTGCTTCGAACGCCGGAAAGGCTGGGCGCATGATCGCGTTCGCCGTTTCCTGCGCTCTGGCCGGTTCTTGCTGGGCGGCGGATCGCAAGCTGAGCATCGTCACGGAGGAGTGGGCCCCATATAACTACAGTGAAGATGGCGCACTGACAGGTTTTTCGGTAGAAGTCGTCCGGGCGATTGCCCAGGCGCTCAACGCAGATATCGATATTCAGCTAATGCCCAGCATGCGCGCCAAAGCATCGCTGGAAGGCAATCAAAGAACGATGCTGATCACGATGTTGCGAACCCCGGAACGCGAGACCAAATACAAATGGATTGGCCCGCTGGGCGACAGTTCCATTTATTTCTACAAGCGCAAAGGCAATCCTCTTGAAGTCTCGACACTCGAGGACACCAAGAAGGTTCGCTCGATTTGCTCCCGGCGCGGTGGCCTGACGACTTCCAGGATGCAGGCAGCAGGCTTCACCAACCTCGAGGCAGGCGCATCCGACGGCAAAGCCGTTTACAGGATGTTGATATTCGGCAGATGCGATTTGGCCGTCAGCGATTCACCGTTGGGCGTCATCCATCTATTGAAGCAAATGAACTATTCGTTGGATGCGGTCGTTCAAACGCCCGTCAAACTGATCACCTCTCCCATATACATTGCCTGCAGCAAGGACATTTCCGATGCGGAAATCGCTCGCTGGCAGGCGGCACTCGATAAGCTGAAAAGCTCCGGCGCTTTTCAAGCCATACTCAAAAAATATAGTGAGTGAGTGACGCAGCTGTGCCGCGAGCTCAGAACTGATATCGCGCCGAGAGCATGTAACTGCGCCCCGCGCCGGGCAGAACCCAGGCCTKCATATAGGAACTGCTGTAGTACAGCCGGTCGAGCAGGTTGTCGATATCGAGGGACGCGCGCCACTGCTTGCCCAGTTGCAGCGAGCCGATCAGCTTGAGCGTGGTGTAGCCCGGCAGCTTGAAGTTGTCGGCTGCCACGAGTGGCGCCACGGCCCCCTCGCGTTCGCCCACATGGTTGATGCCCGCGCCCAACGTCGCGCTATTGGCTCCCAGCAGGAAGGCCTGCACCAGCATCAGATTGGCGCTCTGGCGCGGCACGTTGGCCAGGCGCCGGCCGACCAGGAAGGCATTGCTGTCGCGGGTCACCTGGGCATCGGTCCAGGCGTAGGCAGCCGACAGGCGCAGCCCGGGCAGGACTTCGCCCGAGATGTCGAACTCCAGGCCCCGGCTGCGCACCTCGCCGGCAGCCACCGAGAAGTTGTTCGGGTCCAGCGGGTCGGGGGTCAGCACATTGTTCTTCGCGATCCTGTAGATCGCCAGCGTGCTGCTGGTCTTGCCGTCCGCGGTGTCGAACTTGATCCCCAGCTCGCCGGCCCTGCCCGCTTCAGCGGGGAAGGACTGGAACGCGCGGCTGACGCCGCTGTTGGGGCGAAAGCTCTTCGACGCCGAGGCGTACAGCGACAGCGTCTTGCTCGGCTGGTAGACCAGGCCGACGCGCGGCGTGGTGGCGCTGAGGGACTGGGCGGTCGTGATGCCGTTGCGGCGGTTCAGGAGCGATTGGTCGTAACTGTCGTGGCGCACGCCCAGCAGCATCTTCCACTGCGGCGACAGGTCGATCTGATCCTGGCCGTAGACCGACCTTGAGCGCTGCGCCTCTCGGGTCCAGGTGGTCAGGGGCATGGGCGGCGCCACCTGGCCATAGACCGGCTCGTAGATGTCGATCACCGAGGCTACGGCAACGCGGTACTGCTTGCGTTGGTCGATGAACCGGTACGCATCTGCGCCGACCAGCAACTGGTGCACCAGGCCGCCGGCACGCAGCCTGCCCAGCAGTTCGAGGCGGCCCGACATGTCCAGCGCCGAGTTGTCGCGGCTGCGGCGCTGGCGCACCAGGCTGCGGTCGTCGGCCAGCAGGAAGCGGCCCTCGGTCGAGATCCCGTTGATCGAGCTGTCGCGGTGACTGAAGCCGGCCTGGATCGCCCAGTCATCGTTGAAGTCGTGCTGGACGAAGACCTGGTGGCCGGTCGTCTCGGTGGCGTGCGGGCCGTCAGCGGGCTCGCCCAGGAAGCGCGAGCGGGGCAGGCGGCCCAGTTCACCGCGGATCGCGACGATGCCGCGGTCGAAGCTGGCGCGCTGCCTGGCGTGCTCCAGCTCGTAGGACACGGTGGTGGCATCGCCGGCCCGCCACAGCAGGGACGCCGCCACCATATGGCGCTCGGAGCGCACATGGTCGCGGTAGCTATCGCCCTTCTCGCTGGCGGCGTTGAGCCGGTAGGCCAGGCGCTCGCTGAACGGGCCGGTCAGGTCAGCCGTGCTGCGCAGGCGGCCAAAGCTGCCGCCCGAGACCTCCAGCGCATGGCCGGGCTGGAACAGCGGCTTCTTGGTCACGATGTTGACCGTGCCGCCCGGCTCGCCGCGACCGTAGAGCGCCGATGCCGGCCCCTTCAGCAGCTCGATCATGGCGGTGGCGACGGTGTCGCGCAGCCCGTTATAGCCGCGGCTGTAGTTGAAGCCATTGACCATGTAGTCGGAACCGAAATTCGGGTCGCCCGTGAAGCCGCGCATCGCGTAGCTGTCCCACAGCCCGCCGAAATCGCTCTGCCTGGCGATGCCACTGCCGAGCTCCAGCGCGTCGGCCAACTGGGTCACACCCGCGTCCGCCAGCATGTCGGCCGACAGCACGCGCACGCTCTGCGCCAGGTCGCGGATCGGCGTGTCGGTCTTCATCGCACCGGTGACGAAGAGGCTGCGATAGGGCTGCCTGGCCGCTTCAACTCTCACGGCCTCCAACTTGTTGCCTTCGGTGCCGGCCGCAGTGACCGGTGCCATGGCTACGGGCTGCGACCAGGCGCCGGCACAGCAAGCCGCCTGGATGAGTGCCGCCATCGCGGCATGAAAAGAGCGGCGCCTGGATTGCAAGTCAGCTCCGGGTCATTCGGGCCTCAGTTTGCCTCGGCGCTGGCAGGCCTGCCAGGAGTCTGCGCCGCGCGACCCGCACGGCGGCGGCGCGGACTGCTTTCGCAGCCGCGCAACGCGAATCAGATATTTGCCAGGATTAACGCCCTCGCCGCGTCGCCRCGAGGGCCGTGCGATAGGTCAGAAGAACACGATCCCCCCCAGTGCTACGCCGCTCATCTTGGCGTCGCTGCCGGTCACCGGCTTCGACGTCGTCCGGCTCACCTCCCCCACCAGCGTCACGCTCTTGGTCAGCCCGTAGTACAGGCCGGCCGTCACATTGGTGTTGCTGCGCAGGTCGCTCGCCACGCCATCCTTCAGCTTGCTCTCGCCCCAGTTCAGGCCGAACTTGGTCTTGGCCGTGGTCTGCCAGGTGGCTTGCAGCAGCACGTTGGTCTGCTTGCGGTTGCCGCTGTCGCCGTCGGACAGCACGCCCAGGCCCTTGCCCGATTGCAGATTGGCCGCAAAGCCCAGCGGGCCGGCGCTGACGCTGGCGCCGACCTCGGCGCCGTTCATCGTGAAGCTGGCGCCGCCGCCCGTGCCTTCGAATTTCTGGTGCTTGACGCCCACCCAGGCCTTGCCGCCATTGAACTTGGCGGTGGCCAGGGCTTGCAACTGCGGCTCGTTGCGGCCGACGGCGGCGCCGGCATCGACGGGGCTCATCAGCGCCACCGTGGCCGAGAAGCCGCCGCTGGCGGGCAGGCTGTAGGCGATCTGGCCATAGGTGCCGAGGTAGGTGTAGCCGGAGCCGATGTGGCCCAGCGTGACGCGGTTGCGCTGGGTGGCGCTGACGGGGGCGCCGGCGCCGAGCAGGGTCATGTCGCCGAGGATGGCGGACTGGCCGAACAGGCCGTAGTCGCGGCCGAGCTTGACGCTGCCCATGTCGGCATTGCCGAAGGTGACGAAGCCCTGGCGCACGTCGACGTTGCTGTTGTTGGAGATGGCGTCGCCCGAGGCGACGGCCGCGCCGATCATCAGCGTGGCTTGGATGTCATAGCCGTCCTGGCGCGTCTTGGCCGTGGTGGTGAGGGCGTTGGGCAGCAGGCCGTTGCCGATGACGGTGCGGCCATCGGTGCCGCCGCAGCCCAGGCCCTTGGTCGCCAGCGCCACGCCGCCGACGGTCTGCGAGCCGGAACAGCTGGTGTGGGTGTAGTAGGCGTTGATGATGCCGCCCAGGCTCAGGTCCCATTCGCCGGCCTTGAAGTCGGCGGCGTGGGCTGTGCCCGCGGCGGTGAGCGCGGCGGCGATGAAGGTGCGGGTGTGGTGGATGTTCATGTTGTCTCCAGTTGTGGTTTTGGGCAGGGTGCTTTGCGCAAGCGCTGTGCCAGTACCGGGCTGGAGCGAAGTGCCCGCGCGGGCGTTGCCGCGCGGCGCAGTGGGAGCCATGACGCGTGCCGCGCAGGCACGCTGCTGCGGGTGTGCCCCGACGCGGGCTGTTGCGTGGCGCGGGCGCGCGCTGTGCCGCCGTGCAGCGTGGGTGTGGCGGCGCGCAGCAGTGCCCGAGGGCTTCTCGCTAGAAGCTGTACTTCACGCTCACCACCACGCTGCGCGGCGCGCCTGGCGCGTAGAACGTCGCATGGCGCAACGGCCGGTCGCCGTTCGCGTTGGCCGCAAAGGGCCGGCTCTGAAAATTGCCCGCGCTGTCGAAACCCGTGGGGCCGAGTTGCGCGGCGGTGGCATACACGCGGTCGAGCAGGTTGCCGACCTGGGCGAAGAGCTTGAGCCCCTTCATCGGCTTCCAGGCCGCGTTGATGTTGACCACCGCGTAGCCGGCGCTGCGGCCCGCGCCGAGGTAGTACGTGTCATCGGGCCGGTGCAGGCCGTTCTCGTTGCCGCGCGCTGCTGCGCCGCTCATCGCGATGGCGTCGGCGCCGAGCGACCACGCATCGCCGAGGTCGAGATCGGCATAGAGCTTGAGCATGCGACGCGGCACGAGCGGGATGCGGTCGCCGGGGCGGATGGCGATATTGCCGTCCACGCCGAGCAAGCCCGCCCGGGCCGAGTCGTTGCTGCTGTTGGACGCGCCGTTGACGCGCTCGGCCGTGCGGTAGGTGGCGTCCAGCAGCGTGAGGTTGATGCCCGCCGCCAGGCCCTTGGCGGGCTGCCCGCTCAGGCCCAGCTCCACACCCTGGCGGCGGGTTTTGCCAAAGTTCTTGAAGTAGCCAAAGCCTGCCGCGTCGTCGGTGACGAAGAGCAGGTCGTCGCGGTTGTCGGAGCGGAACACGCCGACGCTCCAGGCCAGTGGCCCGCCAGACGCACCGCGGATGCCCGCCTCGACGGTCGTCGTGACGACCTGCCTGAGCGGCGGGTCGCCGGCCATGGCGTTGGGCAGCTTGCAGGGGTTGGCCGGGTCGGCGCAGCCCAGCTCGATGGAGGACGGGTCGCGGCTGCCCTGGCTCACGCCGGCCCAGGCGTTGACGCCGGCCACCGGCGTGAAGGTCAGGCCCAGCGCGGGGTTGAGGCGGCTGAAGGCGTGGTCGCCGTCCAGTGAGCCCGGGCCGGCACCTGGCGTGATGGCATCGCGGTTGCGCGCCGTGCTGTGGTTGTAGCGGGCGGACACGGTCAGGTGCGTGCCACTCGCCACCGTGAGCACGGTGCTGGCGAACAGGCTGAGCGTGCGCGTGCGGCCCGCCAGGTCCACGCGGGTGTCGTAGGGCGCGCCGTCCACGTTGCCGCCGCTCACGCCATCACCGAAGGCGCCGACGCCGGTGATGCTGCGGTCGGCATTCAGGTAGCCCAGCTCCGAGCCCTGCACGAAATGGCTGCGGCTGAAGTCGGCCGCCGCGCCGATCAGGGACTGACTGGGCAAGCCAAGCAGCCGACCGTCGTGGCTGAGCTGGGTGGTGAAGCCGGCGTTGTGCTGGTTCGTGCGGGTCTGGTTGATGACGCCGTTGCACTTCTCGCCAGGCTCGTCCTTCAGCAGCGCCTGGGCGATGCAGCGCCACTTCGGGAAGGGCGTGTTGGCCGCGCTCTCGCCCGCGGTGGGAAAGCCGGTGTAGCCCGCAGCCGCCAGCGCCGCGCGCTCGGCGGCACTGGGCTGGTAGAGCGACTGGTCGAGCGCGTCGTCGTTCAGGTCGCCGTTGTAGGTGCGCGTGCGGATGCTGCGGACGTAGGCGTTGCCGGCCAGCGTCCACTGCTCGCCGAGCGAATGAGAAAGCGCGAGGTTGAGCAGTGCCGCGCGGTTGCGGGTGTTGTCCGGGCGCGTGTAGACGCTGGCGCGGTCGCGTTCGAGAAAGCGTTGCTCCTGCAGGCCGTTGCCGTTGAGGTCGGTGTCGGCGAGCGACGCGGTCAGTGCAATGTCGGTGTCAGCGCTGCGGTGGCCGAGCTTGGCGAAGAGCTGGTTCACGTCGGACTTTGAATCGACCCGCCAGCCGCGCTCGCGGAACTTGTGGCCGGCCGTGTACCAATGCGTGCCCTCGCCGTCATGGCCGCCATGCTCGAACTCGGCGGCGCGGCGGCCGTGTGAGCCGGCCGTCAGCTGCAGCGACGTGCCCGGTTGCTTCAGCCCGTCCTTGGTCTGCACGCTCAGGGCGCCGCCCAGCGTGTTCAGGCCGAACAGCGGGTTGGAGCCCGGGTTGAGCGCGATGGAAGCGATGGCCGCCTTGGGAATCAAGTCCCAGCTCACCACGTCGCCAAACGGCTGGTTCAGCCGCACGCCGTCGAGGTAGACCGACAGCCCCTGCTGCGAGCCCAGCAGCGGCGAGGCCGTGTAGCCGCGGAAGTTGACGTCGGGCTGCAGCGGGTTGCCCTGCATCTCGTTGAGGTGGACGCTGCCCAGGCGCCGGTTCATGAAGCTGGCGAGGTCCAGGGCCTGGCTGCGCTCGATGTCGGTGGCGCGCGCCGTTTGCACGGCGGCGGGGATCCAGTCGCGCGGGATGTCGACGCCGGCCACCGGCGACACACCGACGACCTGAACCCGTTCGAGCTGGATCTGGGCGTGAGAGGCGGACGCATAGGCGAGTGCCAGCGCCGCCCAGCAACTGCTGTGGCGGTGAGTCATGGGGTTCCCCGGTTGCCGCTGCTAGCGGATCACCACGCCCCAGGGCAGCTTCCCCACCGCCACCTCGGCCACGCGCTGCAGCGTCTCGGTGTCGATGACCGACACCGCGCCCGAGCGCCCGCAGGCCACATAGAGCTTGCGGCCATCGGGCGTCAGCGCCATGTTCCAGGGCCGCTGACCGACCGGGATGGTGGCGACGAGGGCCATGCGCTCCACATCCAGCACCGACACGGTCGCATCGCCGCCGTTGGAGATGAAAACGCGCCTGCCGTCGGGGTGCACGCTGATGCCATTGCTCTTGGGCCCGGCCATCAGCTTGTCCTGCACCGAGAAGGTCTGCATGTTGATGACGTAGATCTCGCTAGACATCTCGGCCGCGACGAAGGCGCGCCGGCCGTCGGGCGAGAAGCCGATGCCGCGCGGGCGCGTGCCGACCGGGATCTGCGCGACCTGGCTGCGCTTGTCCACGTCGATGACATCCACGGCGCTGCCTTCCTCGGCGCTGACCAGCACCCAGCGCCCGTCGGGGCTGAAGACGGCGTGCTCAGGGTTCTTGCCGCGCACCTTGACGGCGAAGCTGCGCGCCATGGTGCGCGTGTCGACGAAGACGATCTCGTTGGCCTCCTCCACGGCGGCCACGACCCAGCGGCCGTCGGGCGACTGGCCCAGGCCTTCGGGCGACTCGCCGAGCGGGATCTCGCCGGCCTGGCGGCGCGCGGCGAGGTCGATGACGACGAGGCGGTTGCCGGGCTGGTCGCTCACGTAGGCGCGGCGGCCGTCAGGGCTGATGACGGCACCGCGCGGCTTGGCGCCCGCGGGCAGTTCGTAGAGCACGGCGTCGGTGGCGGTGTCGATGACGCTCAGCGTGCCGGAGCCCTCGTTGGACACATAGGCCAGTGGGCCGGCTTGGGCCTGGGCTACTGCCGCGGCAAGCAGGGTCAGGGTGGGCAACAGGCGGGCCATGAAGGTCTCCGGTTCAGAAGCGATAGCTCAGGTTGGCGCTGGCGAGGAAGGTGCGGCCCGGTGCGGGCTCGAAGAAGCGGCCATTGCCGTCGTTGACGATGACGGAGCCGGCGTAGCGGCGGCCGGCCAGGTTGTCCACGCGCAGCAGGGCGCCCAGCTCCCAGGGGCCGAGGCTGAGCTGGTAGCCCGCGTGTGCGGCCAGCGTCGCGTAGCCGGGGGCGGCGTCGTTGTTGAGGTCATTGACGTAGACCTTGCTCAGCGCGCGCGCCTCGGCGCCGAAGCGCCAGCCGCCTGCGGGCTGCCAGGTCAGCGCGCCATAGACCGCGGTGCGGGCAATGCCGGGGATGCGGTTGTCGGCGTTGACCTGTTGGTTGGCGGCAGCGCAGGGCGTGGCGGTGCAGGTCAGGAAGCCGTCGCGGTAGCGCGCGTCCAGCCAGGTGGCGGCGACTTGCGCCTGCAGCGTGGTCGCGAGCTGGAACGAGCCCGAGGCTTCCAGGCCGCGGCGGCGGGTGGCGCCGGCGTTCTGGTAGGTGGCGCGGCCGCCCAGGTTGGTCTGCGTGACGATCTCGTGCTCGGTGCCGGTCTGGAACAGCGCCAGCGCTAACTCGGCGCCGTCCCAGGGCCGGGCCTTGATGCCGGCCTCGATGCTGCGGCTCAGCGACGCCTGCAGGCCGAAGTTCAGGCCCGTGGCGCCGCTGGGGCGGTAGGCCAGCTCGTTGAGCGTGGGCGTCTCGAAGCCGCGGCCGGCGGTGGCGTAGACGCGCAGGCGCTCGCTGACCGCGAAGCTTGCGCCCAGCACCGGCAGCGTGGCCGAGTAGCTGGCGGCGCCGCTGTCGTCGGGGTTGGTCTTGGTGATGTAGGCGTCGGTCGAGCGGAAGCTGACCTTGGCGCGGCGCACGCCGGCGTTGAGCAGCCAGGCCGGCGTGGGCCGCCATTCGGCCTGCAGATAGGGGTCGGCGTTGCTGACGCGGTTGCTTTCGTCGCGGCGCAGGGCGCCTTGAACACCGAGCGTCGTGCCGATGAAGTTCTGGGTGCCGACGCGGTGCTCGCTCAGCTCGTCGGCGGCCACGCCGGCGATGACGCTGGCGGTGGCACTTTTCCAGCGCCAGCGCACATCGGCACCCTGATAGTCGCGCGCCAGGTCGATGACGCCGCCGGGGTGCAGCGCATTGGCCTGGGTCGCGACCGGGATGGACTGGAACTGCATCGTCGTGCGGTGGCCCTGGTAGACCATCACGCGCAGGGTGTTGGCGCTGTCGATGCCGTGCTCCAGCACCAGGCCGCCCTGCTGCTGCTTCATCGTCTTGCGGGTGTTGAAGCTCAGCGCGCCGGGGTCGACGCCGCGCGGGTCGGCTTGCCATTGGGCACGGGTCAGGCCGAGCGGATCCTGCGCCTCGGGCAGCTCGACGCTGTTGGCGATCAGCGTCAGCTGCGTGTCGGCGCCGAGCTTGAAGTTCAGCCGCGCGTTGCCCAGGCGGCGCTCGGTCTGGCTGTGCTGGCGGTAGCCGTCGGTCTCGAAGCGGCTGGCGCCCAGCGTGTAGCCGATGGCGCCTGCGCTGCCGCTGGCAGACGCGGCCACGCGACGCAGGCCGTCGCTGCCAAAGCTGACGCCGGCGTCCAGGCGCGGCGGGCCGGCGGGGTTCTCGGAATAGATGCTGATGACACCGCCCGAGGAGTTGCCATACAGCGCCGAGAACGGCCCGCGCAGCACCTCGACGCGGCCCACGGTGCCGATCTCGACGTTGGTGATCTGGCCCTGGCCGTCGGGCAGCGTGGCGGGGATGTCGTCCACGTAGACACGCACGCCGCGGATGCCGAAGCTGGCCCGCGCGCCGAAGCCGCGCACCGAGATCTGCACGTCCTGGGCGTAGTTCTGGCGGTCGCGTGCCAGCAGGCCCGGCACTTGCCCTAGGCCCTCGGAGATGTTGACCTGGGCTCGGCCGGCGCGCAGCGCGTCGCCGTCGATGCGGTTGATGGAAGCGGGCACGTCGAAAGGCGTGGCTTCAGTGCGCGTGGCGGTGATGACGACGGGTTCGAGGACGGTCGGTGCGGGTGCGGGTGCGGCGTGGGCGGCCGCGCTGGCGGCTGCCAGTGCGAGTGCCGTCCTTCGCGCCGCGGGCGCAAATCTCTTTTTCATGGGTATCTCCAGATGCGGTCGGGCCGGCTCGAAGCTCAGAGGGTGAGAGGGAATCCGGCGTGGCCGAGAGGGCTTCCCAAAGCGCCCCGATTTAGGCGCAAAGCACAGCCGTAGCTCAGGCTACGGCGAGCATTTGCAACGACGAGCGGGGTGTTTTGGGGAGTCAAAGCGGGCATGCGGGATTTCCTTTCACCCTCTTCAGACCGGACGCCAGGCCACTTTGTACTTGGTGAAGATCTCGGCGACGCGGCCTTGGCTGACCAGTTGGTTCAACGCGTCCTGCAGGGCCTGGGCGAGATCGGTGGCGTCGCGCTTCACGGCCATGCCGGCCGCCCAGCCGTCGCGCGGCGCACGCGGCGACGGCAGGGGCTCGATGCGGTAGGCCGCGTCGCCAGCCAGCACCGTCTCCAGCTCCGACGCCAGGCCGGCGGCGGCGGCCACTTCGCCGCGCTGCAGTGCGCGGGCGGCCTCGCAGCCGTCCTTGAACTGCGTCAGCAGCTGCTCCCGGTAGGCGCCTCCGTCCGCACCGATCATCAGCCAGCCGGCCAGCGTCTGGCCGGGCACGGCCACGCGGCGTGTGCCGAGCTGGGACAGCGTCTCCAGCCGTGGCAGCTCATCCACACGCCGCGCCAGCATGACGCGCTCACGGTAGTAGGGCCCGAAGATGCGGGCCTGCGGCGTGGCCTCGATCAGCGGGCGGTCCACCGGCACGTGCATCAGCACGTCGGCCGGGCCGTGGCCGAGGTAGTGGCCCTTCCAGACCATGTTGCGCAGGTCGTCGTTCATGT
Source organism: Roseateles sp. P5_E11 (assembly GCF_054049355.1). Taxonomy (NCBI): domain Bacteria; kingdom Pseudomonadati; phylum Pseudomonadota; class Betaproteobacteria; order Burkholderiales; family Sphaerotilaceae; genus Roseateles; species Roseateles sp. P5_E11. The sequence continues at coordinate 15,051 of NZ_JBFUMO010000016.1, forward strand.
TCTCGTCGGCATTGAAGGCCAGCGGCGCGAACTTGACGCCCAGGGCCTCGGCCAGCGCCTGGCCCAGCTCCATGTCGATGCCCTTGCCCTTCACATGGAAGGGCGGCATGTCCTCGTACAGGCCGACGATGAGCCGGCCGCGCTCGCGCACCTGGGCCAGCGTGGCGGCGCTCGCCCCCGTGCCGGTGAGGGCGCTGGCGGCGGCCCAGGCGAGGATGTGGCGCCGGTTCACAGCGGCTTCTCCCGGCGCACTTCCAGGTAGGACTTGATCGCCCACATCGCTTCCTGCGTGAACACGCCCTCGAAGGGCGGCATGTAGACGGCGCCGTTGCGGCTGCGGCCGTGGCGCACGGTGTTCAGGAAGTAGTCGTCGTTCTCCTTCACGCAGGCGGCCTTTTTGGCGGCGTCCTTCAGCGTGCTGCAGTCGTTGTCCAGCCGGCGCAGGTCGGGCGCAATGCCGCCCGAGATGGCCTCCAGGCCGTGGCAGCGCGCGCAGTTCTGGTTGAAGGCCGAGCTGCCGATCTTGATGGCGGCCTCATCGCCGCGAAAGGGGTTCTCGGGTCGCCAGCCTTCGCCCAGCTGGGGCAGGCTGCTGGTGTCCACGGCCTGGGGGGTGACGTCGCCGTGGGCCCAGGCCACGACGGCCGCGACGCACAGGCTGCCGGCGATGAAGCGGGGATGGAATTTCATGGGTTGTCTCCGGTCGTTGTCTGGGTTTGCAGGCCCGTTCGGGCTCTGTCCCTGCGCTGCAAGCGACATGCCAGGACGGAACTGTTCCAACCTGGAACACCGACCGTGTCGGCGCTTGACCTGTGTCATGGACAGCCGAACCGCTTTGGGACACGATGGCCGCCAGACACAGACAGGCGTGGCACTGACCGCGCCACCGCCGAGACAAGCCTGCGACAGGCAGGCGCATGAGAGCCTCTATGCCCACCATCGAGACCGAAGCGCCGGCCAGCCCGGCGCCGCCGGGGCCCCCACGACAGGCCTTCATCGAGCGCAGCCACCAGCGCAGCGAAGCGCTGGGCCTGAAGCGCCACGAGAAAAGCGGGCTGGACCCGATGATCCGCAGCGACCTCAACCTCGCGCGCGAACGCAACCAACGCCTGTACACCCACGCCGCGCCGGTGATGCAGCTGCTCTACGAGCAGATCGTCAACACCGAAAGCATGATCGTGCTGACCGACGCGCAGGGCACCATCCTGCACGCGGTGGGCGACGACAGCTTTCTGGCCCGCGCYCACCGCGTGGCGCTGGCGCCGGGTGAGAACTGGGCCGAGCATGCCAAGGGCACCAATGCCATCGGCACGGCGCTGTTCGAGGAGGTGCCCACGCTCGTGCATGGCGGCGAGCACTTCATCCACGCCAACAACTTCCTGACCTGCTCGGCCTCACCCATCTTCGACCCGCGCGGCAACATGCTCGGCGTGCTGGACGTGACGGGCGACCACCGCGGCTACCACCAGCACACCATGGGCCTGGTGCGCATGTCGGCCCGCATGATCGAGAACCACTGGCTCTCTGACGACTACAACAACCGCCTGCGCCTGCACTTCCACAGCCGGCCCGAGTTCATCGGCACGCTGCTCGAAGGCATCCTGGTCGTGTCGCCGGAAGGCCGGCTGCTGGGCGCCAACCGCGCCGCGCTGGACCAGCTCGGCGTCAGCGGCGCGGAGCTGCGCATGCGCAGCCTGAGCAGCCTGCTGGGCACGACGCCGGCGGCCATCTACGACCACTTCCGCATGCCGATGTCGCCGCCGATGCAGCTGTGCCTGCCAACGGGCCAGAGCTTCTTCGTCAGCGCGCGCTTCGACTGGCCCTCGCGCCCGGTGGTGGGGGGCCTGCGCAATGCGGAGATGGCCGACGTCATCGATGCGCGCGAGCCCTCGCAGGGCACCAGCTCGCTGCGCGAAGGCGAATGGACCGGCGGTGTGCCCAGCCCGGACGCGCCGGCCCAGCCGGCGGACATCGTGGCGACGGCGGCCACGGCCAACGGCGCCCAGCGCTTCTCCGGCCTGCAATACCTGCGCACCGGCGACCCGCAGCTGGAGACCGTCATCCAGAAGGTCAAGCGTGTGCTGGACCGCGGCATCCCGCTGCTCATCCTCGGCGAGACCGGCACAGGCAAGGAGCTGCTGGCCCGCGCGGTGCACCACGACTCGGTGCGCGCCCGCCAGGCCTTCGTGGCCGTGAACTGCGCGTCCATCCCCGAGAGCCTCATCGAGGCCGAGCTGTTCGGCTACGAGGAAGGCGCTTTCACCGGCGCGCGGCGCAAGGGTGCGCCGGGGCGGCTGGTGCAGGCCAACGGCGGCACGCTGTTCCTGGACGAGATCGGCGACATGCCGCTGCCGCTGCAGGCGCGGCTGCTGCGCGCGCTGCAGGAGCGCAGCGTGACGCCGCTGGGCAGCACCAAGTCCATCGCGGTGGACATCGCCGTCATTGGCGCCACGCACCGCAACCTGCGCGAGATGATTGCCGCGCAGACCTTCCGCGAGGACCTCTACTACCGCCTCAACGGCCTGGCCCTGCGCCTGCCGGCGCTGCGCGAACGTACCGACGTGGAAGCCATCGTGCGGCGCATCCTGCAGGCCGAGCGCCCGCAGGACACGCCCGAGCTCAGCCCCCAGGTGCTCTCCATGTTCCGCCGCTACCAGTGGCCGGGCAACATCCGGCAGCTGGCCAATGTGCTGCGCACGGCAGCGGTGATGTCGGCAGGCGAGCGGCTGGTGACGACGAATCACCTGTCGGATGACTTCCTCGAAGACATGCAGCGCGCTGTGGGCGGCATGACACCGGCCCCGCCGCCCGCGCTGGCGCCGGCCTGGCCGCCCTTCGAGCCGCATGCCGCGCTTCCTGCACTGGTCGCACCGGCCGCGGAGCCCGCGAGCGCGCGCACGCTGGAGCAGGCCGAGATCGACATGATCCGCGCCACGCTGGACGCAGCGGGCGGCAACATCTCGCTGGCCTCCAAGCAGTTGGGCATCAGCCGCAACACGATCTACCGCCGGCTGCGCTGGAACACGCCCAGGGCCTGTTAACGCTACGGCAGTAAGTCGCGAAGGTCAGCCGCCAGGGGCCAATCAAGGCGCAGTGCGCCGCCCGCATTGATATGCGGGCAAGCGGTGCAACGCYGAGTGGCCCCTGGCGGCTGACCTTCCCTTCGGGTTGTAGCCAGAAAGCCCGCGCGCGGCGTTGCGAAGCCTCGCTTGGGGCCTACCCAAGCTTCGTTTCGCGCCTTGCTCGCGGGCTTTCTGGCTACAACGCGGCCTGCTGCCGTAGCGTTAACAGGCCCTAACCGTTGTTCCCGGGCCTCAATGCAGGCCCGGGACTTTCCCGGGGGAGGTGCTGCACCGCGCTGTGCCGAACTGGAGCAAAACCCCTCATTGACGCCGGCTGCAACGGCGTTCTGGCAAGGCACGGGTCTTGCACCCCTGGGTGCATCGACCTGCTGACTGCCTGCTCCCATGTCCCGTCTTCTTCTGCGCGGCTTCCCATGAAGCTCCTCGTCCTCGGCTCCGGCGCGGGCGGTGGTTTTCCGCTGTGGAACTGCCACTGCCGGCTGTGCAGCAGCTGGCGCCGCGGTGAGCTCGACGCCAGCGCGCGCACGCAAAGCGCCATCGCCATCTCGCAGGACGGGCGGCCCGGCGAGGGCTGGCTGCTCATCAACGCCAGCCCCGACCTGCCGCAGCAGATCCGGGCCACGCCCGCGCTGCAGCCGGCCCACGCGGGCGACATGCCCATCCGCGCCGTCGTGCTGCTGGACTCGCGGCTGCATCACGTGGCCGGGCTGCTCTCCTTGCGCGAGAGCCGTGAGCTGGAGGTCTATGCCACGCCGCTGGTGTTCGAGGACCTGACGGCCGAGCTGCCGCTGCTGCACGTGCTGGAGAGCTACTGCCGCGTGCGCTGGCGCATGCTGCCCATCGCCGGCGACGTGCGCAGCGCCGCCTTCGAGATCCCGGGCTTCCCGGCGCTGAGCTTTGCCGCCGTGGCCGTGCCGGCGCGGGCGCCGCGGCATGCGCGGCTGCGCAGCGAGGCAGCAGGCGAGTGCATCGCGCTGCAGGTGCAGGACCTGCGCACGGGCCGGCGCGTCTTCCTGTCGCCAGCGCTGGCCGAGGTTGGCGAGGCCGAGCTGGCCTGGATGCGCCGGGCCGACTGCGTCGTCGTCGACGGCAGCTTCTGGACCGAGCACGGCATGCAGGAAGCCGGCATCGGCTCGGTCAGCGCCAGCGACAAGGGCCACCTGCCGCAAAGCCGCCACGGCGAGCGGCCCGGGATGATCGACGCGCTGCGGGCCAGCGGCGCGCCGCGCAAGGTGCTCACGCACATCCACCACAGCAATCCCATCCTCGACCGCGGCGGCGCCCAGCGCCGTGAGCTGCTGGCGCACGGCATCGAGGTGGCGCATGACGGCATGGAGATTGAACTGTGAGCACAGCGACCGCCGCCCCACGGCCCGCGCGCCCGGCCGAGCCACTGTGGCTGGAATGGCTGACCCTCGTCGGCGGCCTGGCCTTTTGCACCTGGCTGCTGGGTGCGCGCGGCGTCTGGGCGCTGCTGCTGGGCGCCGACCCCACGGGCCTGACGCTGGTCATCATGGCCGTCTTCCTGTGCTCCACGCTGTGGTGCGGCCAGCGCTCGCGCGAGCTGCAGCGCCAGCGTGACTTGCTGGCTGATCCGCGGCTCGCCCGCGCCGGAGAGGCCTGCTGGGCGGCCGAATACCTGGGCGCGCCTGGCGACATCGCCACCGAGCTGCTGCTGGAGCACAGCCATGGCCCGCACGGCACGGCCTGGTGGGTCAACGGCATCCAGCTCAAGCTCGGGCTGCTGGGCAAGGTCATCGGCTTCTCGATGCTGGCGCTGACCATCGGCAAGCTGCAGAGCTTCGACCCGGCGCAGTCGCAGGAGTTGCTGCGCAGCCTGACGGCGGGCCTGGGCGTGGCGCTGCTGACGACCATGGTGGGCCTGGTGGGCAACATCCTGCTGGGTTTGCAACTGACCCGGTTGGACCGTTTCGCTGATGCCTTGGTGGCCGACATCCAACGCGCCGCGCTCCGAAAGGACGGTGTGTGATGCGCCGCCTGCGCCGGGGTTCGAGGGAGGCCGAGGTCGACCCCTTCTACGACATGCTGTTCAACCTGCTGATCGGCTTTGTCTTCTGCTTCATCGTGGCGTTGCTGGCCATGAACCCGCGCGCCACCAAGGCCGGCGACGTGCCGTCCAAGGCCGAGTACCTGATCAACGTCGCCTGGCCGGACAACAGCCCCAACGACATCGACACCTGGGTGCAGGACCCGGGCGGCAACCTGGTGTGGTTCCGCCAGCGCGAGGCCGGGCTGATGTACCTGGACCGCGACGACCGCGGTGACGCCAACGCCGCCACCATCGTCAACGGCCAGCGCATCCAGAGCCCCTTCCGGCAAGAGGTGGTGAGCATCCGCGGCATCGTGCCCGGAGAGCACATCGTCAACGCCCAGTACTACCAGTCCAACGACGGCCAGCCGGTGCCGGTGACCGTGACGGTCATCAAGGTCAACCCGCGCGCCGACGTCGTCTTCTACGGCACGGTCAAGCTGGCCCGCAAGGGCGACGAAGCCACCGCCGTGCGCTTCACGCTGCAGCCCGATGGCAGCGTCGTCAACGTCAACACGCTTCCAAAAAGTCTGATGCAAAGACCATGACTCTGCCCATCATCCTCAGCTTTGCCGCACTGCTGCTGCTGTGTCTGCTTGCCCTGCTGCAGTCGCGCTGGCCGGTGTGGCTGCGCGGCCTGCTGGTGGTCGGCGTGAGCTGCTTCTACTTCTACGCCGAGGGTGCCATCCACACGCTGTGGGGCTGGCCCAGCGGCGATCCGCTGCCCGAGCGCTTCGTGCTGCTGGCCGCCGTCATCGAGGAGCCCGCCGGCAAGCGCGACGGGGCCCTCTATGTCTGGGTCAACGCCGTGGAAGACGGCAGGCCCGCCGCCCAGCCGCGTGCCTACCAGTTGCCCTACAGCAAGGACCTGCATGCCCTGCTCAACGAGGGCCTGAAGAAGGTGCGCAACGGTATCGCCCAGCTGGGCACGGCCGAGCCCAAGGTCGGTCGCAAGGGCCTGGCCTGGCTGCGGCCGGGCAGCGACGAGCAGCGCGTCAAGCTTCGCGACATGCCCTTGCCGCAGCTTCCCGAGAAGTGATCATGCGGCGCTACTTCTTCCTCGCTTCGATCGCCCTGGCCGGCTGCAGCCGCGCGCCCGAGGGGCAGTCCTGGTTCCCGCTCGAAGCCGGCCACCGCTGGACCTACACCGTCACCACGCGAAGCGGCGCCGACACCAGCGAGCGCGAGAGCCTGACGCTGCGCACGTTGGGCTCGGCCACGCTGGTGCTGGACGACCAGCCCGCCTGGCAGCGCCGCAGCGACAGCGGCGTGAACTACTGGCTGCGTGCCGACGCCAGCGGCATCGTGCGCGTGGCCAGCAAGAGTGACATGCAGGCCGACCCGGTGGCCGATGCGCCGGGCCGCTTCGTGCTGAAGGCGCCGTTCGTGGTCGGCACGCAATGGCAGGCGCCGACGACGGCCTACTTGCTGATGCGCACGGCCGARTACCCGCGCGAGATCAAGCACAGCCATCCGAACATCCCCATGACCTATGAAATCGAGGCGGTGTCCGACGTGGTGCGCACGTCGGCAGGCAGCTTCTCGCCCTGCCTGCGCGTGCGTGGCAGCGCGACGGTGAAGATCTTCGTCGACGCCATCACCGGCTACCGCGACCAGCCGCTGACGACACTGGAGTGGTATTGCCGCGGCGTCGGCCTCGTGAAGCTGGAACGCAGCGAGCCGTCCACCTCGCCGATGCTGGTGGGCGGCTCGCGAACGCTGGAGCTCGAGTCCTGGCAGTAATACCCATGGGCCGAGCGCCGGGCCGTTCCCTGGCACGGCACACTGCGCCCCGGCCGTGTCGGCCGAGGGAGCAAAAGCTGTGTTGGATGTTTCGCGTGTGACGGCAGCCCGCTTGGGGCGCCGAAGGTTCCTGGGCGGGATGCTGCTGGCGCCTTTCGCCGGCGCGGCCGGCGCCGCCGGTTGGACGCCCGGCAACGGCCCCTACGCGGTGGGCAGCAGTTGCATGAAGGCCGAGCCGGCGACCGCAGCGCCGATGGCGGACTACCTCATCGGCAGCCTGTCGCCGCAAGGCCCGCTGTACCTGGACCAGCTGATCAGCGATCGCCAGGCCACGCTGGTGATCGACGTGAAGGTGCCCAAGGACTGGCCGTATGCCGGGGCGCTGGCCGGACGCAGCCTGCCGGTGGTGCTGACGGTGTTCTACCCGACACCGGCCGACAACCGCCGCCCCGACTACACCTTCCCTGAGGAGACCGGCTGGTATCGCCTGCCGCACATGCAGCGGCCCGGCGAGGCGCCGCTGTTTGCCGACGAGCGGGCGCGCTACCCGCTGATCGTTCACTCCGGCGGGCAGGGCACGCATGGGCTGTGGCACATCGGGAAGCTCGCGCACCTGGCCTCGCAGGGCTACATCGTGGTCGACGTTTACCACGGTGACAGGCGCACGCCGGGCGGCAGCGAAATGTTCGCCCTGCGCAGCCTGGCCGTGCGCGCGGCGCTGGACCATGTGCTGGCCCACCCACACTACGCAGACCACATCGACGCCGCCCGCATCGGCGCCACCGGCAGCAGTGCCGGCGGCCTGACCGTGCTCACGCTGATGGGCGGCTTGAACCCCGCGCGGCGCGGCCTGTCCCTGGCCGACGAGCGCATCAAGGCCGGCTTCGGGACGGTGCCCTTTCCCGGCATCGGCATGGCCGCGGCACGGGCCATGGGCCTGCCCGTGAACCTGCCTCCGGGTGCCGGCCCGAATTTCTGGAACTTCGGCCTTGACTTCGCCGGCCTCGCTGCCGTCAAGCGGCCCTGGTTTGCGGTCAGCGGCGAGTTGGACAGCAACGTGCCGGCCGCCGACGTGCTGGCCGCCGCCCACGCCGTGGGCGGCCCCGCCTGGGTGGTGGAGATGAAGGGCCAGACCCACGGCTTCAACGAAGCGGCCAACGCCGAGACGGGCGGCTGGGAGGCGGCCTTTTTCGACGCGCACCTGCGCAACGACGCCGCGGCCCGCGCGCTGCTGCGCCCCGATGCCCAGCCGGCCGGGCCCGAGGCGCTCGGCCGCATGCTGCTGCAGCCGGCCTGAGCTCGGTAGGCTAATGGGGTGAGCATGTCGAATCCCAACGCAAGCGGCGGCATATGGGATCAACGACATCGCGCGTGGCTAGGTGTCAAGACCCGCCTGTTTGTATACGGCGCGCTTGAACAAATGGGGTTTGGAGACCTGCCAAGCTTGAAGGGCTTGCACGGGTGAGCGATGGTCGGGCATAGATGCGCCGGCCCGGCGTGGTGCGGCGGGTCCCAAAGGTGTAGACGCCGATCAGGCCCGTCATCAGCATCAGCACGTTGGGCAGGCCCTTGTACGAGGCCAGCGGCCAGACCAGCGCTGCGCTACTGCGGTTTCATCGCGCAATCACGTCGAGCCGCATCCGCTGCGTCGGCAGGCCCTCGACGGCAACTTCAACCACGATGGGGCCGGGCGAAGCGCCCGCGCGGACTGCCGCCACCATCCGACCGTGGAAGGTCTTGCGTTCGCCCGATTGCAGGCTGCTCGCATCGACGGGGTCGCCGTTGCCCGCGCCGCCCAGCACGCCGGCGCCGGTCACACTGACCTTCACCTGGCGATCACCGGCGCGCGCGTAGATGGGAACGCCGTCGCTGTCGGCCAGCTCGATCGTCACGTAGGCCAGGTCCTCGCCATTGGCCTTCAGCTGCGACCGATCCGCGGTCGCCTTGAACGCCGCCGGCAGACCCGCTGTGCGCAGCTCCCACTGGCCAGCGCGCCTGCCGTCCCGATAGCCGACCGCCAGCAGGCGGCCCGGGGCATATGGCACGACGAACCGGGCCTTGTATTCAGTGGCGAGGCCTACGGCCTGCCGCCCCAGGCTCTTGTCGTTGAGGAAGAGTTCGACCTCCGGGAACTCCGAGTACACCGCGACGTTCAGCGGCCTGCCTTCCTGGCCGCCCCACGACCAGCTGGGATGCACGTCCTCCAGCGTCCAGTCGCTGTGCGGGTCGCCTTCCGGGAAGGGATGGTGCGGGAAGGCGCGAGTGCCAGCCGGCTGCTCGACGAAGGCCGCGATCGGGTCGATGCCGGTCTTCCACAGCACCTGGCGGTAATAGGCGGCGGGTCGCTTGCGCCCGGTAGCGTCGATCTCTCCGCAATAGGCCAGGTGCCACGGATATGGGCCCCAGGTCTTCCAGTCCTGCTTGGCGTTCACCCAGCCGATGCCGGCCTCGCCGAGGTAGTCGAAGGAGGTCCACACGAAATCGCCGATCACCCACGGCAGGGTCTCCACCGGTCGCCAGTAGTTGAAGGCGTATCGGGACAGGGACTCGCCGCTGTACATGACGCGCGACGGGTATTGCTCGTGGTCGCGTTCGAACAGGTGGGGCATGTAGTTGTAGCCGGCCGCGTCGAGCTCGCCATATGCGCTGGCGATCGTCGGGGAGTCGATGCTGACCGCCTGGGTCACCGGCCGGGTCGCGTCGAGCTGGCGGACCCGCTGGACCAACATCCGTGCGGTCTTCGCGCCCTCGGGCGTGCCCTGCTCCCGGATCTCGTTGCCGATGCTCCAGAACAGCACGCTGGGGTGATTGCGGCCGCTGATGATCAGGCTGTCCAAGTCCTTCTGCCAGTTGTCAGCGAAGAAGCGCGCGTAGTCGGCGCTGGTCTTGCTGTTTCGCCAGGCGTCGAAGGCCTCGTTGATGACCAGCATGCCGAGCTCATCGGCAGCGTCCAGGGTGGCTTGGCTTGCTGGGTTGTGGGCGTTGCGGATGGCGTTGTAGCCGGTCGCCTTCATCAGCGCGACCTTGCGCGCATCCGCATCGGGAAGCCCGGCGGCGCCGAGCATGTAGTTGTCGTGGTGGATGTTGCCGCCGCGCAGCAGCACCTTCTCGCCATTGATGCGCAAGCCGTTTTTCGCATCGATCGCCACGGTACGGATGCCGAAGCGGGTCAGGCGCACATCGGTCGCGACACCGTTAACGCGCACCTCCTGGCGAAGCAGGTAGAGATGCGGTGCCGACGGCCCCCACAGCCTGGGCTTGTCCACGGCCAGAGCTTGCCCGGCATCCACCTGGCCGCGCGCCGGCACGACGTAACGCTTGCTGGCGCGGGCGACGGTCTCGCTGCCGTCGACGCTGGTCACGGCCGTGACCACTTCCACCTGCTGTGGCTTGACCTGGCGGTTGGAGAGGCGTGTCCGAACGTCCAGGTCCGCCCGTTGACCGGTCGCGGCGCGGGTCGCAACCGCCACGCTGTCGGGGTCGATGTACACCGGGTCCAGCAGTTCCACAGCCACCGGGCGGATCAGGCCCGAGCCGGCATACCAGCGCGACGACGAGTCCACATGGCGCGCCCGGACGACGATGACGTTGTCGCCCGCCTTGACCTTGCCTGTCAGGTCCAGCGTGAATGCGGTGTAGCCGTAGCGATGCTGTCCCACAGGCTCGCCATTCAGCCAGATGTCCGAGTCCATGTAGACGGCTTCGAACTTGAGCCGGACCACGCGGGCGGCTTCGGCCGAAGTCAGCGTGAGATGACGCCGGTACCAGCCGGTGCCACCAGGGATGTAGCCGGAGTCGCGGCCACCCACGGTGGCGGGATCAAAGGGTGGCGCCCCGTCCGCCTTGTCCAGGATGGAGAAGTCGTGCGGCACGGCCACCTGGCGCCATGCGCCGTCGTCGAAGTCGGGCCGCTCCGCGCCCTTGATCTCCCCCGCCATGAAACGCCACCCCATGGTGAGACGGCGTTCCTCAGCGGTCGACGTGATCGAGACGAGCGCCAGCATCAGCGCCCATGGCAAGCGGCGCGTGAACTTGTTGAGCCTCAACATCAATTTGTGTCCAGTGAAAATCTCGAGAGGCAGCCCCAGCCCCCACAGAGCTTCGTCCGAAGTCAGCGGGCCGCAGCCCGTAGGTTAATGGGATGAGCATCGCGAACCCCAGCGTCTACGCGCCGGTACCGTTGGGGTTCACTTTGTTCACCTCAACCTACGGGCTGTTGGCGCCCAAGTAGTGGCAGAGGGCTCGTTTCGGCCATGAGCGGAAGTTCACTCTGGCGGGATCATCGGCCGGTCAACTCACAAAGCTGTCGCCCAACGTCGAAGCTCAGCGGACGGCGAAGCCGTCCGCTGGAGTGAAAGGTTGGGCCGCTTGATCATGGGCAAGCAGGCAGCTGTCGCTCTGCAAGCTCAGCCTCCGACGCGTCCTGAACATATGCCCCAGCCACTTCAAGCACTTTGAGATCTTCGCTCCAGGAAGCACCCAGTCGTTCAAGATTCCGGCGAGACAGTGATTCCTCTGTTTCACGCGCCATGAGATCTGCGCAAATGTATTTAGGAATCCATTGCTTCTTTCGAGCGCACTGCGTGAATTCCGGCGACTTAAGCCTCAGTCGGCCTTCTGCAATCCAGCGCCCGAGGAAGGTATCGGCGTACGCCGCATCTTGCGCAACGCAAAGCCGAATCACCGGAAACACCCACATTGGCCCGGCACCGCCCGCCAATACCGGCGCGGCACAGGAAAGAGCTAAGGCAGCGAAATAGCTTCGGAATCTCATGCGGTTCAACGTGCGAGCTCAGCGGACGGCGAAGCCGTCCGCTGCAGCGACCGGTTAGGCAGCTCGCGACCACCGGCTTGACGGAATGACGACTCGCTATGCATAGGCAACCTTTGACGCCAGTTCTGGATATTTGTCGGTCATCTCCTGAAGACACTCGATCATGAGTTGCGCGTCCCCGGGCAATCTAGAACTGAAGTCTGTCCAACTGACGAAGCGAAGTGTCTCCGGCATTTCGACTAGGCCGGTGATAGCGTCCCAGAAGGCGTTCCAATTGCAGCCATACCAACCAGGGAAGTCGAGCGAATCCCGTAAGAGCGCTTGAAGTTCCTCAGAGGTGCTCGCCTTCGCAAGATCAATCTCAAYRAGCGCTGCYCGTCCCATAGCCGTCTAACGTCAAAATTCAGCGGTCGCCGTAGGCGTCCGCTGCAATGCCAGGTTAGGCATTGACAGCATCCAGAAGGAAGTGCACGTCATTCTTGACAAACTACTTACCCAATCCGGATGCCTTTGAAGCTCCGGATGATGGTGCATCGGCGATCTGCTGCAGATTAACTTTTCCCACGCCACTTTCATGCAAAGAGGTCATAAGCATCCCAACGGTATTCGGGTTCACGTTGTAGGGAGCAACGACAGACGCATTGAATTGCCTGTTGCCGTGAAGCTTTCTCACGACGCTTCCGACTTCTCTGCAGTTTGATTTCACACCTCCCACGCTACAGCTAGCGTCCGCCAGTATTCGTATTTCAACGTCCAGCGTTAGCTCTGCGGCAATGCAACCGAGGGCGGCGTAAAGCAAAGAACCAAGGAGCCAGTTCTTCATGGTTCTGCCTAACGTGAAAGCTCAGCGGACGGCGAAGCCGTCCGCTGCAGCGAAAGGTTGGGCCTCATGATGCTCAGCATTAACTCATCCGTGTGATGAGGCGGGCAACAATCAAGTCGTTGCGCTGCAGTTCAAAACCTGCCCAGCCTAAGCCGAGTCGCCACTGCGATTCCGCAGAGCAAAACTCATACACCTGATCGCCGTCCGTAGCGGCCGAAATGAACGCAGCGCACTCMTCCTTGAACCGAGCGTGCGTGCTTGTACCTTCTTGCTTTCGGACATCCTCCAGYCCAGCGCGTCGTCGCACTTCGAACTTCGCCGGCAAAAGCTCAGCGGGCGGTTGGTGGCTGGTCATGATGCCCAACGTCGGCGTTGAGTGGCAGCCCGAAGCGCAGCTTTGGGCTGTCCGCTTGAACAACTGGTTGGGCGTCCCGTGAGCATGTACCTAGCCGCCTGAAACAAATAGCTCATGCTCGGATGCGTCGCGAATCGAACCATCCGGCGCGAAGACCAGACCCTGTTCGTGGTGGAAGCTGACAAGGCCAGCCATCGCGCGCCGTGCTACCTGTGCC